>NZ_JBHMEC010000019.1:0-90376 GCF_042430665.1 Roseovarius ramblicola
CGTCACAGGTGCCAACGATGGGCCAGCGCTCGCCGCCGACACTCTCGCGGCGGTCGAGGACGGGCCGTCCGTCGACGTGGACCTCGCGGCGCTCGGTGCCGATATCGACAGCGACAACACCGGCACCACCCTCGGCTACGCCATCACCGGCGACCCCGCCGAGGGCACCGCAAGCATCTCCGGCACCACGCTCAGCTTCGCCCCCGGCGAAGACTTCCAGAACCTCGCCCAGGGCGAGACCCGCGACGTCACCATCACCGTCACCGCCACCGACGCCCATGGCGACACCGCCACCAACGACGTCACCGTCACGGTCACAGGTGCCAACGATGGGCCGGAGGCGCTGAACGATACCGCGAGTGTCGGGGGGACCCCCCTTCCCGCGGGCTTCGTGCAAAACCCGGCCAATGGCCATTACTACAATTTCTTCGAAGACGATGTGACCTGGGCCGAGGCCAACGATCTGGCGGAAGACATGGGCGGCTATCTGGCCACCATAACCTCGCTTGCGGAATCCAACTTCGTGCTGACGCTACCGACGACCAATCTGTTCGCCTATCTGGGCGGGTCGGACGCAGCCTCTGAAGGGACATGGACCTGGACGGGCGGACCCGAGGCCGGGACACAGTTCTTCCCGGGCGGCTTTGCCCCTTGGGATGCGGGAGAGCCCAACAACGGCTTCACCGGCGAAGATGTCCTGATGATGTATGTCAATTCCGGCAATGTCGGGAACTGGAATGACATCAGCGGCGCGCTGAACCCCGACATCGGCTTCCTTGTCGAGGTCGATGACCTGCCGACCGGGTTGAACGGAACGGATATCGATGTGCTGGCTAACGACACGGATGTCGACACCGGCGCCGTCCTGAGCGTGAGCGGCTTTGATCTCATGAGTGCGGGCGGCGCCGTGATCAGTCAGAACGGCGACGGCACGCTGCGGTATGAGCAGGGCACGGCCTATGATTTCCTCGCGGCGGGCGATACGGCGGTCGATACGTTCGACTATACGGTGACCGACGAGCATGGCGCAACTTCGACCGCGACGGTGAGCGTGACGGTGACCGGCGTGAACCAGGGCCCGGCGGTGGCCGCGCCGCTGGTCGCGGTCACCGATGAGGATGACGCAAGCTTTACCGTCGACATGCTGGACGGTGCGTCGGATGTGGATGCGGGCGAGACCGCGACACTGAGCGTGCAGAATGTGACAGGTCTGACGGCCGGCGTGACCCTTGTCGGCAACTCCCTGACGGTAGATCCGTCCGACGCGGCCTTCCAAAGCCTGGCTGCCGGCGAAAGCCAGATCATCACGGTGAATTACGAGGTGGTCGATGTCCAGAATGCGGTCGTAGGCCAGAGCGTCACCGTCACCGTCACCGGCACCAATGACGACCCGGAGATTTCGGTCGATGATTTCGCGCCCGTCCCGGAAGGCGACACGGGCGTGCCAAACGAGGTGGTCTTCGACCCGGCCACGGTGCTGACCGGCAGCGATGTCGATAACGGCGAGACGCCGCAGGTCGTGGCAGGCTCGCTCTCGATTGCAGCGGCGCCGGGCAGCGATACCGGCAATACGACACCGTTCAGCATCGGCGCGACCGCGGCAACCCTCGACACGGCCGATTACGATGTCCTCGCAGCCGGGCAAACCGGCCGCTTCTCCCTGAGCTTCGATGTGATCTCCGGCACGCAGGTTTCGACGCAGTCGGCGATGATCGAAATCACCGGGCAGAACGATGCCCCGGTGGCCTCGGACATGACGGTGAACGCCAATGAGGACGGGCCCGCGATCACGATAGATCCGGCCGTGTTCGACCCCGATGCCGGGGACACGCGCAGCTTTACCTTCGATACGATCGAGACGTCGGGCACCGTGACAGACCTTGGCAACGGCCAGTTTTCCTACGATCCCGCCGGCCTGTTCGAGAGCCTTGCCGAAGGCGTCGGAACGACCGACATTTTCACCTACACGGTCACGGACGCGGCGGGGGAAAGCTCGACAGCGACGGTGACTGTCAACCTGACCGGTCAGAACGATGCCCCGGTGGCAGAGGACATCCTGATCTCGGGCGACAATGACGGACCGATCACCGGGACCCTGGTGGGCTTCGATCCGGATGCGGGCGAGACCCCGTCGTTCGCCCTTGGCACGCAGGGACCGGGCAACGGCGCGGTGACCGTCAGCGCAGACGGCAACGTCACCTATACGCCCGGCCCGGGATTCGCCGGTTTCGACAGTTTCGAGATCGTGGCGAGCGATGGCAGCCTGACCGACAGCGCGACCGTCACCGTCGCCGTGAGCGATCCCGGCTCGCAGGAGGCGGCGGATCTCGGGCTGGGCATCACCATCGACACCGAGAGCATCGACGGGCGACCCGCCGGTGCCGTCAATGTCACCCGCTCCGTGGCGGAGGCAACACCGGTCAACCTTGTCTTCGCGCTCGACGGCTCGGGCAGTTTCGCGTTCGAGTTCGACGACCAGATCGCGGCCGTGAAGACCACGCTCGCAACGCTGGCCGAGAATTTCTCGGGGCCCGGTGCGCCGCAGGTGGACGTTCAGATCATCGTCTTCTCGAGCGGGGCCACCAGCTATGGCAAGGACGGCGTGGATGACCCGGCGAACGGTTTCACGCCGTTCGATCTGGTCGATGACGCCGACGCGATCCAGCAGACGCTGAGCGACATAACCCACCCTGGCGGGGGCACCGACTGGCACGAAGCGATCAACGACGCCAAGGAGTTCTTCGATCAGGAAAACAGCGCCGGGAATGACGAGGTCGATTTTCTATACTTCATCACCGACGGGCAGCCGACCGGGGCGGACAGCCTTTGGCAGAACGCGGTCAAGGCCATACGGGACGCGCATGACCCGCAGATCTTCACCTTCGGGGTCGGTGGAGCGTTCGATGCGACGAAGCTGGAACAGACCTTTACCATCGACGGCACCGATTACCGGTTCGACAGCGACGGCGACGCCAGGACAATCAACACGGCCTCCGACCTGGTGGTGGAGGTGCAGGAAACCGGGCTGTTCGCCCCCGAACTGGTCTCGTTCTCGCTGACCCTGCAAAGCGACGGCACCGATCACGGGGTGATCTCCACCACGATCGACAGCGACGGCACGGGGTTCACCCTGCCGCTCGCAGCGGTTGCCGGGATCGAGGACAAGCTGGGCGCCGACAATGATTTTGTCGCCACCGCGATCTTCGATCTCGACGGCGATGCCGGCACCACCGGCGACCAGATCACCATCGTCGAGGCGACGCGCATCTCCGCGCCGGACGCGCCGGTCTCCCCCGCAGGGTCCGGCACGGCCGACCTTCTGCTCGGCGGGACGGCGGACGACACGCTCGAAGGCGGTGACGGCAATGACCTGCTGATCGGTGGCGGCGGCAATGACAGCCTTGTCGGCGGCGCGGATGACGATCTCATCGTGCTGAACGCACCGGCCGGAACGGTGGTCGCCGATGGCGGCACAGGACGCGATACGCTGAAATTCGACATGGGCGGCGATCTGACGAGCGATGTGCTGCCGACGCTTACCATCACGGATATCGAGGCGCTGGACATGGAAAACGGTCAGTCCAACGACCTGTCCCTGACGCTGGCGGATATCGAGGGGCTGTCCTCCGAGGCCGATTCCGACCTTGAGGCGCTTCTCGGCGCTGCCCTCCCGGACCCCGACAGCGCAACGATTTACGGGGATGCCGGCGACAATCTCGCCTTGACCAACCCCGACGGGGCAATCGTAAAGGACCCGAACGGGACCGGACCGGTCAGCGACGGCAACGGCACGACCTTCGATATCTACCAGTTTTTCGACGGGTCCGATGCCCTGCTTGCCACGCTCGCGGTGGATGACGACGTAAACGTGTCGGCGGTTGTTGTCGCCTGAACATCCGCGTTTGCGTGCCCGGAGGCAGGCAACGCGCGCGGTCGCGGCTATCTCACGCCCGGTGGCACAGCCGGGCCGCGCCATGAATCGCGCGGTCCGAACGTCGGAGCGCCGCCCCGGTCGGGGCTCACCCCGACGTCCGCACCAGGCCGCAATCCCCATGTGCCGGGCAGGCGCCCCGGACGCCGCCCCTGCCCCTCACGCCGCCCGCGTCATGGCCAGCGCGGTCGCCTCGTAGGATTTCAGGACCGGCCAGAGCGGGCGGGAATGCTCGGGCAGGCGCGCGCGGTCGAGCCCGGCCAGAAGGCTCATCGACACGATCTCCGGCTGGCGCCGTATCCGCCCCAGATACAGGCTCTCGGTGGGCGCGCCCGCCGCCTCGATCTCCTCGTGTTCCGGCAGCACCAGCCCGTGATAACAAACCAGCGGCCCCGCTCCGGCATGGACCGCCGCCACCCCGTTCACGAGATCGCCGGCCGCGACCAGCACCGCCTCGGACCCGAAAAGGTATTCCACGTCCGAGCCGCCGATCACCAGCCGCTGATGCGGCGCCACGACGATATCGGCGCGCAGTCCGAAATAGGGCGCGCGCAGCCTGACCGGGCGGAACCCGCCCGCCGCGGGCACGCGGCGCATGAGCCGGTGCAGCACCGGCACCACCGCGCCCCCCGCGCCGCACACGCAATCGCCGCGCCGCAGCCGCCCCGCCGCGACATAGCCGTCCGGCGTGCGCACCGGCACCGCGTCCGACAGCCCCGGCATCGGCCCGACCGGCTCGACCGCGTCCGACAGCGCGGCAAAGATCACCTCCGGGTCGAGATGCCGCTGCCGCGGGTCGGTGAACGCGGTGCGCAAATCCGCCAGCGGCACGGGATGCGGCGGCGGCACATTGATGCTGCGCACCCCCATGATCCCGGGCCGCTCCAGCGACAGCCGCCCCCACCGCGCCGGCGCGTCCCAGCTATAGCTTATGCGCAGGCTGTCGCTGCGGTCGTCGGGCCGAAAGGGCAGCGTCGCGTGGCGCACGTCGCGCTCCTGCGTCTCGACCAGCGCCACCCCGCCCGACGGCAGCAACTGCAGCGAGAAACCACCCTGCCACGGATGCGTGCGCCCGAAGGACAACAGCGTCTGTGGCCGCCGCCCGATCGCCGGGCGCGTCTCGATCATCAGCGTGCCGCGCGGCAGGAGCGCGGTCGGATCGGGCGTCTCCGCGCCCCCCTCGCCCCCGATCCCGCCGGGCTCGAACCGCCCGCCATCGCGATCCGTGAACGCGATCCAGCCCATCTCAGGCCGCGTGCCCCGGCTGCCGCAAGAGCCGCGCCTCAAAGGGTCGCAGCGTGCGCCGCGCGGCCGGGCCATAGCCTGCCCCGCTCGCCAGGTCGATCCCGGGAAACAGCGCGCATATCTCGGCCACGATCTCCGTCTCGAAACTGTGCGCCGTCTGCGGACCGGGCAGAAAGCTCTCGGTCGCGAGCCCGCCCGACCAGATCACCTGATGGCGGTCGAACATCAGGTGCACATACGTGACCTCGCCCCCCGCGACGCGCCGTACCGTGCGGTCGTTGACCAGGTCGCGCGCCGCCACCAGCACCTCGCTCTCGCCGAACAGAAGCTCGGCCAGCGCATCGCGCACCAGCACCCGGTGCAGCGGCGACAGCCATATCTCGTCATGCCGCCCGAACGTGTCCGCCACGATGCGGACCGGCGCGAAATCGCCCGTCGCCGCCACCGTCCGGCTGCCGGTCCAGCGCAGCGGCTGCGCCCCCTCGTCGCGGGTCAGCACCAGGTCGCCGGGCCGCAAATCCTCGACCGGCACCTCGCCGCCGGGCGTTCGGATCCGCGTCCCGGCAACGAAACAGGGCACCGAATTGACCGTGGCAAAGCCGGTATCGGACGCTCCGGTGCTGCTCTCCACCCCGTAGGTAAAGGTGAACTCCTCGGTATCGCCATCGCCGATCGCGGTCACCGTGCCGTCGGCATTGAGCTCGATCTGCTGCCCCGATGCCAGCGTCACGATATCGCCCGCCACCACCGCCTGCCCGTTGAGATGGGTGACGGTCAGCGTGCCGCCGGTGTCGTTGACGTCGTTGCCCAGCAGGTCGATGACGCGGCTGCCATCGGGAAACAGCGTGGCGCTGTCATCCTGCGCCACCACCGAGGTCTGCACGCTGTTTGCGGCAATCAGCACGGTGGAGTCGTAGCCGCTGTCGCCGACATCGGCGATGCCGATGCGGATATCGTTCTCCACCCCCGCATTGACCGGGATGCTCAGCGACAGGGTGATGGTCACACCGTCCATCTCGGTGTTGAACTGATCTGCGGTGTTGTCCTGGAACAGGTTCTCGTTGGTGCCCGCGTTGATGTTGCCCGGGTCGACATCGCCGTCGCCCAGCGACAGCGGTACCAGCTCGCCATTGACCCAGACCCCGAAGAAATCCTGGAACGCACTGGTGGCGAATTCCGGATACTCCTCCGAGGCAAAGACGAACTGCATCGTCATCAGGTTGCCGGTCGGCACGAAGGTCACATCGAGAAAGGATGCATCGAAGGTGAACGCGCCCGCGGCGGCGTTGAAGTCGCTCACGCCGTTGGGACCGCTGGTATTGGTCGAGGTGCTGCTCGACTCGTTGGACTGGAACGGGTTGTCGTTGGTGAAATCGCGCAGGTCCCCGGTCGAGAACATCACCCCCGTATCGCCCGGCACCACGCCCGGTGAGATCGCCTCGCCGTTGGTGTAGATGCCCGAGGAGTTGTTGCTCCCGGTGTAGCTCGCGCTGACGATCGTGACCCCGTCGCCAAAGATCGTCTCGGCCATCTCGGTTTCGGAGGCCCCGCGATCAATCGGAAGTTCGACGCCTGCAACCATATCCTGCCCACCTCGTTCAGAGAGGCAGGGAGCGCGACCTTGACATGCCCGGATTGCCGCGACGCATCGCAATGATTGCGCGCCGCCGGTCCATCCAATCTGGGTCCACCCGTCCGTTAGCCGGATCTCCGGACCCTGTCTCAGCTCGTTTCGACCTGCCTCGGCCCTTGTTTTGACAAGTGATAGCAAATCTTTCCCGTAATGTTAAGGTTTAACCGTTCTGTGCGCGCCATTTGCACCGCCGCGCGATCCGCGGCCATTTGCACCGCCGCACGATCCGCGCTAGGCGACACGCATCGCAAGCAAAAGGTCCGCCCATGCCCGCATCCCCGCTCGATCCCGCGCGCCTCACCGCCGATCTCATTCGCTGCCCCTCGGTCACGCCCGAGGAGGGCGGCGCCCTGCTCCTGCTGGAGGGGGTGCTCTCGGACGCGGGCTTTGCCTGCACCCGCGTCGATCGCGGCGGGGTGAGCAACCTCTACGCCCGCTGGGGCGACAGGGGCGCGGCGCGCAGCTTCGGCTTCAACGGCCACACCGACGTGGTGCCGGTGGGCGACGAGGGCGCGTGGAGCGTGCCGCCTTTCGACGCGGTGGAGCGCGACGGGATGCTCTGGGGGCGCGGGGCCACGGACATGAAATCCGGCGTCGCCGCCTTCGCCGCCGCAGCGGTGGATTTCGTCCGCGACACGCCCCCCGACGGCGCGGTGATCCTCGCGATCACCGGCGACGAGGAGGGCGACGCCGTGGACGGCACCCGCGCCCTGCTCGACTGGATGGAGGCCAATGACGAGCGCATGACCGCCTGCCTCGTGGGCGAGCCCACCTGCCCCGAGCGCATGGGCGAGATGATCAAGATCGGACGGCGCGGCTCGCTTTCCGCCTGGATCACGATCACCGGCGTGCAGGGCCATTCCGCCTATCCGCACCGCGCCCGTAACCCCCTGCCCGCGATGGCGCGGCTCATGGACAGGCTGTCCTCGCATACCCTCGACGAGGGCACCGCGCATTTCGACCCCTCGACGCTGGCGGTCGTCACCATCGACACCGGCAACCCCGCCACCAACGTGATCCCCGCCGAGTGCCGCGCCACCGTCAACATCCGCTTCAACGACAGCCATGACGGCGCGAGCCTCACCGCCTGGCTTCAGGACGAGATCGACCGTGTCGCCGCCGGGTTCGGAGTCGGGGCGACGATGCGCGTCAAGGTCTCGGGCGAGGCGTTCCTCACGCCCCCCGGCGCGCTCTCGGCTCTGGTGGCGCGCGCGGTCGAGGCCGAGACCGGCATCGCCCCCGCGCTCTCGACCACGGGGGGCACCTCGGACGCGCGCTTCGTGCGCAATCACTGCCCGGTGGTGGAATTCGGCCTCGTCGGCCAGACCATGCACCAGGTGGACGAGCGGGTGGAGATTGACCAGATCCACCAACTCAAGGCAATTTACTCACAGATTCTGCGCGATTACTTTACATGACGCGACAAACCCTCGTCGTGATGGTCAAGGAGCCGCACCCGGGCCGCGTCAAGACCCGGCTGGGGCGCGACATCGGCATGGTGGCCGCCGCCTGGTGGTTCCGTCATCAGGTCGCCCGCCTGCTGCGGCGGATCGACGATCCACGCTGGTGCCTCGTGCTCGCCGTCAGCCCCGATGCCGAGGGGCTGGCCAGCCGCGTCTGGCCCGCGCACCTGCCGCGCATGGCGCAGGGCCGGGGCGATCTCGGCGACCGGATGGCGCGCATCTTCCGCAGCCTTCCGCCGGGCCCCGCCTGCATCATCGGTGCCGACATTCCGGGCATCGACCGGCCCCGTATCGCCCGCGCCTTTGCGACGCTCGGGCACCACGACGCGGTGCTTGGCCCCGCCCCGGATGGCGGCTACTGGCTGATCGGGCTGCGCCGCACCGCGGCGGTGCCCGCGGGTCTGTTTGAGGGCGTGCGCTGGTCGGGGCCGCACGCGCGCACCGACACGATCGCAAGCCTCGGGCACGCCCGCATGGCGCTTGTCGATACGCTCCGCGACGTGGACGACGCGCGCGATCTCAGCCGCCGGGCCGCCCGAACACCAGCCGCAGAATCTCCGCCAGACCCGCCTCGTCCGCCGCGGTAAAGGCCCCCGGCCGGTCGCTGTCGATATCGAGCACGGCAATCAGATCACCCGCCGCGGTCCAGACCGGCAGCACGATCTCCGACCGGGTCGAGGCGGCGCAGGCGATGTGGCCGGGAAACGCCTCCACATCATCGACGCGCTGCACCTCGCCGGTGCGCGCCGCCGCCCCGCAGACCCCGCGCGAGAACGGGATCACGAGGCAGCCATGCCCGCCCTGGTAGGGCCCGATCTTGAGCGTCTCCGGCCCGGTGACGCGGTAGAACCCCGTCCAGTCGAACCGCTCATCGGCGTGGTGCAATTCGCAGACCACGGTCGCCATGAGCGCGACGGTGTCGGTCTCGCCCTCGGTCAGCGCCGCGATGGTCTTGATGATGCTGTCGTAATCCATGGTCATTGTTGCGGTATGCCATGCCGCGCGCGGAGGTGCCAGTGACCCGGTTGCAACCCGGCCGGCTCCCGTGGCAGGCCCACGACCCGAGAGACGATCCGATGCCAATCCGAGGAGCTCCCATGTCCCGGCTGACCCTGCACCGAAACGTGGCCCGCGATCTTGCCCCGCTGGCCCGCCTGCTGGCCGACCCCGACGACCTGACCCTCGTCAATCCACATGCCGCTCATCCCTTCGACCCGGGCGAATGGGCGATGAAATGGGTGGGCGAGCGCGACGACGAAACATTCTACCTGCTCGACGAGGACGGGCGCGAAGTGGGCTTCTTCGCGCTGCGCGTGGGCATCGGCCCGGAGGTGCGCCATCTGACCTACGTCTTCATCGAGGAACGGATGAGGGGCGGCACGGGCGAGGAACTGACCCGACTCGCCGAGGAGGCGGCGCAGGCCCTCGGCGCGCTGTCGATCACGCTCAAGGTCGAGTTGGAGAACGAAGTGGCGCTCAACCTCTACCGCAAGGCAGGATACGAGGAGCTGTCGCGCCGCGGCGACATGGCCACGATGCGGCGCGATCTGGACGGCTAGACCCGCTCGATGGCGATCGCCGTGCCCTCGCCGCCGCCGATGCAGATGGCGGCGACGCCGCGCCTCAGGTCCCGCTTTTCCAGCGCATTGAGCAGCGTCACCATGATCCGCGCGCCCGAGGCGCCGATGGGATGGCCCAGCGCGCAGGCCCCGCCATTGACGTTGACCCGCGCGCGCGGCAGCCCCATCTCGTGCATGAAGGCCATCGGCACCACGGCAAAGGCCTCGTTCACCTCCCACAGATCCACGTCATCCACGCCCCAGCCGAGCCGCTTCAGCAGCTTTTGTGCCGCCGGAACCGGCGCGGTGGTGAACCAGCCCGGTGCCTGCGCGTGGCTGGCATGGCCGAGGATGCGCGCGCGGATCGTGAGGCCCTGCGCCTCCGCCGCCTCGCGCGAGGCCAGCAGCAGCGCCGCCGCGCCGTCGCTGATCGAGCTGGAATTGGCCGCCGTCACCGTGCCGCCCTCGCGAAAGGCGGGCTTCAAATGCGGGATCTTCTCGGGCCGCGCCTTGGCGGGTTGTTCGTCGGCCGAGACCACCACCTCGCCCTTGCGCGAGGTCAGCGTGACCGGCGCGATCTCGTCCTCGAAAGCCCGGGATGTCTGCGCGTCGAGCGCCCCTTGCAGCGAGCCGATCGCATACGCGTCCTGCGCCTCGCGGGTAAACTGGAATTTCTCGGCGCAATCCTCGGCAAAGGTGCCCATCAGGCGGCCCTTGTCATAGGCATCCTCCAGCCCGTCCAGGAACATGTGATCGACCGCGCGGCCATGCCCGATCCGCGCGCCGCCGCGCATCGCGGGCAGTAGATAGGGCGCGCAGGACATCGATTCCATGCCGCCCGCGATCATCGTCTCCGCGTGGCCAAGGGCGATCTGGTCATGCGCCATCATGGCCGCCTTCATCCCCGAGCCGCACATCTTGTTGAGCGTGGTTGCGGGCACATCCTCGCCCAGCCCCGCGGCAAAACCCGCCTGCCGCGCCGGGGCCTGCCCTTGCCCGGCGGGCAGCACGCAGCCCATGAGCACCTCGTCCACCGTCGTGGCCCCCGCCCTGGCCAGCGCCGCCCGGATCGCGGCGCCACCGAGCACCGGTGCCGGGACCCCGTCGAAATCGCCCTGGAATCCGCCCATCGGCGTCCGCGCCGCCCCGGCAATCACAACCTCGCGCATTGTCGTTCCTCCATGAAATCCCGCTCCTGCTTACCGGATGGAAAGGAATCGGGTCTAGCCTCCCGTGTAATACTACGTAACGGAGCACAGGCACGATGGACCTTCACCAGACCTGCGATGGCGGGATCAGGATCGTCACCGTCCCGGAGGCGCGGATCGACGCCGCCGCCGCCATCGGCTTCAAGGACGCGATGCGCGCGGCCACCGCCCGCGGCCCCGACCATGTGGTACTCGACCTGTCGAACGTGGAGTTCGTCGATTCCAGCGGGCTCGGGGCCATCGTCGCGGCGATGAAGCAGATGGGGCCGGGACGGCGGCTCGACCTCGCAGGGCTGACGCCAGACGTAGCCAAGGTGTTTCGCCTGACGCGGATGGATACCGTCTTCGTCATCCACGGGCGGGCCGATGGCGCGGTGCGCCGTGACGCGGGCTGAGCGGCGCGGTGCGGCGGACGGCGGCGACCGGGTCTGCCCCCGCGCGGCCCCGCGACGACGGATGAGCGCGGGGATTGATCTGCACGCGGCCGCGGACGGGATGTCGGTCCGCGCCCTGCTCGCCGAACTGCGCGCGCGGCTGCGCGCCCGCGGGCTGCCGGAGGCGGCGTGCGGCACCGTCGAGATCGTCCTCGCCGAGGCGCTCAACAACATCGTGGAACATGCCTATGGCGATGCCGGGGCGGGCGCGATCGGGCTGCACGCCGCGCTCGGCCCCGCCGGTCTCATCTGCACGCTGCGTGACCGTGGCGCGGCGCTGCCCGCGCCGCACCTGCCGGCGGGCCGCCCGCCCGATATGGGCACCGACCCCGGCGCGCTGCCCGAGGGGGGATTCGGCTGGTTCCTCATCCGCAGCCTGACGCGCGAGGTGCGCTATGACCGCGTCGACGGCACCAACCGGCTCACCCTCCGCTTCGACCTGCCGGCACCCGACAACGGCAACGGCAACCGCTGAGCGCGCCTGCCCACCCGCGCAACAGCCGCGTGCACGCGTCGCAATATCACCTCATTCGCACCCAACTGCCGCCTCACGGGGATGTGACAAGGGCCGTGTAGCTGCATACGGCTTCCCTCGGCGCCGCGTTTCATTGCCCCCACCCAGTGCGCGGCGTCGAGGTCTTCTCCCCCTCCCGACATGGCATTGGCATTCCGCACGGCGCGCCCTAGGGTGCACCCGATTTCGCATCATCGGGGAGGCCAGACCATGCGCGACTTCCATCTTCCGGGGCGCTCGGGCACCTATGCCACCGACGGCATGTGCGCGACCTCGCATCCGCTCGCCGCGCGGACCGCCATCGACATCCTCGAGCGTGGCGGCAACGCCATGGACGCCGCCATCGCCGGGGCCGTCCTGCTCGGCATCTGCGAACCGCAGATGACCGGCATCGGCGGCGACTGCTTCGCGCTCTTCACCACCCCCGGCGACCCGGCAATCCGCGCGCTCAACGGCTCGGGCCGCGCGCCCGCCGCCGCCTCGGCCGCGGCCCTGCGCGACAAGGGACACGAGACCGTGCCGCTCCACAGCGCCGATGCCGTCACCATTCCCTGCGCCATCGACGCCTTCTGCCGGCTGTCGGCCGATCACGGGCGGCTCGGGCTCGACACGCTGCTCGCCCCCGCGATCCGCTATGCCGATGCCGGCGTGCCGGTCGCGCCGCGCGTGGCCTTCGACTGGCCGGTGGCGGGCAAGGCGCTTCAGGGCCACGGCATCGCCCATTACACGCGGAACGGGCAGCCGCTGGCCACCGGCGACATCTTCCGCGCGCCGGGGCAGGCCGAGGTGCTGCGCCGAATCGCCCGCCACGGGCGCACCGCGTTCTACGAGGGCGAGGTGGCCGAGGACATGCTGGCCGCGCTCAACGCGCTGGACGGGGTCCACACGGCGGAGGATTTCGCCGCCGCGCAGAGCGATTACACCGACCCGGTGCAAGGCGAATACAAGGGCGCGACGCTGGTCGAGCACCCGCCCAACGGGCAGGGCGCGACGGCGATCCTGCTGATGAACATCCTGCGCCATTTCGACCTCGCGTCGATGCCACCGGGCAGCGCCGGGCGCATCCATATCGAGGCCGAGGCGACCAAGCTCGCCTATGACGCGCGCAACCGCTTCATCGCCGACCCCGACCGCACCGCGCGGCTCGCGCACATGCTCGCCCCCGAAACGGCGGCGCGACTCGCGGCGCTGATCGACCCGCGCCGCGCCATGCCCGCCGCCGCGCCGCTCACCGAGGCCATCCACCGCGATACCGTCTACATCACCGTCGTGGATCGCGACCGCATGGCGGTGTCCTTCATCTATTCGATCTTCCACGGCTTCGGCTCCGGCATCGCGTCCGGGAAATTCGGCATCCTGATGCAGAATCGCGGCGCGGGCTTCAGCCTCACCGAGGGCCACCCCAACGAGATGGCGGGCGGCAGCCGCCCGATGCACACGATCATCCCCGCCATGCTGGCCGAGAATGGCCGCGTGACCATGCCCTTCGGCGTGATGGGCGGCGGCTATCAACCCGCGGGCCACGCGCGGCTGGTGTCCAACATGGTGGATTTCGGCATGGACGTGCAGGCCGCCATCGACGCGCCGCGCGCCTTCGCCGATCCCGCGGGGCTCAAGCTCGAACGCGGGCACGCGCCGGATGTGGCACAGGCGCTCGCCGATCTGGGCCACGAGGTCATCGTCCCGCGCGATCCGCTGGGCGGGGCGCAGGCGATCCGCATCCACGACAGCGGCGTGCTGGAGGGCGGCAGCGACGCGCGCAAGGACGGCTGCGCATTGGGATATTGAGCGCCGTCGGCGTCCACCCCGCATGACCAAGCCACCGGAGCAGGGCGGGGATCACCCCGTCCGCCTTCAATTCAACTGGAAATGCAGCGGGTAATACCCGTCCTCGAACGGCCCGAACAGGTCGGGGATGTCGGGATGGTCCACCGGCTCGCCCGAATAGTCGGCGACGAGGTTCTGCTCGCTGACATAGGCCACGTAGTAGCTCTGGTCGTTCTCGGCGAGCAGGTGATAGAAGGGTTGCTCGCGCGACGGGCGGCTGTCCTCGGGAATGGCAGCGTACCATTCCTCGGTGTTCGAGAATTCCGGATCCACGTCAAAGACAACACCCCGAAAAGGGTGCTTCTTGTGCCGGACAACCTGTCCGAGCGCGTATTTCGCCTGAGTCTTTATCATCGGTCTTGCCCTACCATAGATATGTATCGCTGCAAGCGGGGTTTGTCCAACCATGCGCCGAAACCGGCCGGAAACAGTCTGTGAACCGGGGTGAGACAGGGCCCGGGGCGCGGGGAATTCGGGATTCCCCCGGCTCGGCAAATCGGCTACACTGCCGGAAAAAGAGCAGACGAAAGCGAGAGGCAGATGGGCAGGATTATCGGTGCGCTCCTGGCGCTCCTTGTGCTGGCGTCCTGTGGCGGCGGATACGGCGCGCCGCCGCGCGATCTCGACAATGCCTGCACCATCCTCAATGAACGTCCCGAATACGCCCGCGCCTTCCAGGCCTCCGCGCGCAAATGGGGCATCCCCGCGCATGTACAGATGGCGACCATCTACCAGGAGAGCAAGTTCATCAGCGACGCGCGCACCCCCTTCCGCTGGTCGCTCGGCGTGATCCCGCGCGGGCGGATCAGTTCGGCCTATGGCTACAGCCAGGCTCTCGACGGGACGTGGGAGGAATACAAGACCGGTGCCGGGCGCTGGGGCGCGCGGCGCACCGATATTTTCGATTCGGCGGACTTCATCGGCTGGTACATGGCACAGTCCACCGAACGGCTGGGCATCGCCCGCACCGACGCGCGCAACCAGTATCTGGCCTATCACGAAGGGCGTACCGGCTTTGCCCGCGGCAACCACAATTCCAAGCCGTGGCTGCTGCGCGTCGCCGCCGAGGTCGATGCGCGCGCCGCCCGCTATCGCGCGCAGTTGTCGTCGTGCCGGGCCGGGCGCGGGCTGGTCTGAAAACAGCCGCACCCGGTGTCGCCTCGGGTCAGGGGTCGATGCGGTTCGTCCGGGTGCCGGGGATGACGAACTGTTCGTCATCGAGCCGCACGTCGCGGCGCAGATCACCAAGAATCACCGTGGTGCTGCTGCCATTGGCGTCATTAATGACCCATTGGCGCAACTCCACCGGGTCGCCGGTAAAGACGAGGTCGATGCTGCCATACTCGGGGTGGTCCGGGTCCTGCGCGCGCACCGTGGTCGTCACCCCGTCGCTCGCGTGCCCCACCACCATGCGCTCGCGCGTCAGATCGACAGTGTTCGCCAGGATGATCTTGAGCGGCGTGCGGTGCAGCGGATAGCCCTGCTTCTCGTTCGAGCGCGGATCGACGATCCCCACGGTGTCGCCATCCGCCACCACCAGCGCCTCCTCCGGCGCATCATACTCGAACCGCACCCGCCCGGGGCGCTTGAGGTAAAGCCGCCCCGTGCTGATCGTGCCGTCGGCATTGACTTGCGTAAACTGCCCCTCCCCCCGGCGCAGGTCGTCGAGATAGGTTGAGATTTCAGCGAGCGACAGCTTCTCCGCCGCCGCCGGCAGCGCCATCGCCGCCACAAGGACGGGAACCATCAGGATACGCAATCTTGTCATGCCTGGACCTTGAACTGTGACTGTGTTCGTTTCGTCACCCAATGTGGGCATGCACGCACTGCCAGGCAATAACCAGCGCGGTCAAGCGTTCCGAAATCCGTGGAAAAGCCCGGTGTCCGGCCTGATCCGGCAAGACCTCCGCATGACACCGTTCCGGCGCCGTGAAGGGGGCTGACACATACCGACTGCACCTGCAGCATCCGACGCGGGAACAGCCGGCAAGTCCGGGCCCCGCCCGATCGCCGCCGTTTCAACGGGCCTTTCTCACACCGACGGAATACCGACAGAATACCGACGTGAAACCGCAGGCCGTTTCGGGGCTTGCCTACAGCATCATCATCCCCCGCCGCACGAGGTTCAGCCCCGCCAGCAGCAGCACCCAGAGCGTCACCTTGCGAAACGTCGCCTGATCGAACCGGTCCTGCAGCCAGAAGCCCAGCGCGATCCCCACCAGCGCCGGCGGCACCAGCGCCAGCGACAGCGGCACCGTCTCCGACCGCAGCACGCCCGAGCCGACATGCGCGGCCACCAGCAGCACCGCGCCGAGGCCGTAGATCACCCCCTGCACGCGCATCTGCTCGGTCTTCTCGGTGCCGCGCGCGGTCAGCATCGCCACCGTGGGCGGCCCCCAAATCCCTGATAATCCACCGAAAAGACCGGCAAGCGCGCCCATGCCCGCCTCGCCCCGCATGCCGCCCTCGGGCGACAGGCGCAGGCCCCGGCCCAGCAGCGTCGAGAGGGCATAGGCGGTGATCAGCGGCCCGATAAAGAGGAACATCGCCGCGGGCGGCAGGCGCGGCACCGCCTGCGCCGCCACCACCATCACCGCGCCCCCCGCCATCAGGAACACCCGGAACCGCGCCACCGACGCCAGCGCCGCACCGACGCCCTGCCGCAGCGCCTGCCACAGGTTCGTCGCCAGCGTCGGCAGGATCAGCCCCGCCAACGCCAGGTCCGGCGGCATCACCGTGCTCAGCCCCGCGATCAGCACCGTCGGCATGGCAAACCCCACCACCCCCTTGACCAGCCCCGCACAGACCGCCACGGCAAAGGCGAGGGTCCAGCCCCAGACCGGGCCGATATCGAAAAACGCTTCCATACCGGAGTGTTAGCACAGGATTAGCGCCAGAGCACAAGAAATCAATACGCAACTTTAGAACAAAAAACTGCGACAATTGGCATAATAGTTGCGCTGCACCTGCATAATAGATAAAACGCACCAGATCAGGAAAAGGAAGCGATTCATGGCACATGACGGACAGGATATTGCGATGGCCAAGCCCACGATTCTGAGTGACCTGCTGGCGCTGACCGGGGCCGCGATTGCCCCGGTCGAGACCCTGCTGGAGCGCGCGAAATCCTCCGTTGCCGACCTTGTCACCGTCGATGGCCGGGTCTCCGGTTCCGCGATAGAGGCAAACCAGACCGCCGCGCATGGCCTCGCATGGATGGCCACTTACGTCGAATCGCTGCGCCAGATGCAGATTTGGGCCTCGCGGCTGGACGAGCAGGGCCAATTCGGAGAGGTGGAGCAGCTTATTCATCAGATCGCGTTCGGCGAATACCTGCATCAGATCGCCGGAGGCATCCAGATGAACCAGGGCGAGGTGGTGCGTCTGCAGGACCTGGGTCTTGGCTGGGATGCGCTCAGCGGCTTCCAGTGTGCCGAGGTGCAAGCGCTTATGGCCCGTGGCAACAGCCAGGCCGCGCGCACGCGGCTGGTGGAACTGATGCAGGAACGCGCCGCCGAGATCACCGTGGGGCGCAGCGGGCTCGATGACGAGCTCGAAATGATCCGCGAGCAATTCCGCCGCTTTGCGGTGGAAAAGGTCGAGCCCCATGCGCATGAGTGGCACCTCAAGGATGAGCTGATCCCGATGGAAATCATCGAGGAACTGGCGGAAATGGGTGTCTTCGGTCTGACCATCCCCGAGGAATATGGCGGGCTGGGCCTCAGCAAGGCGTCGATGGTCGTCGTCTCCGAGGAACTGAGCCGCGGATATATCGGCGTGGGCAGCCTCGGCACCCGGTCCGAGATCGCCGCGGAGCTCATCCTGTGCGGCGGCACCGAAGAGCAGAAGGAGAAGTGGCTGCCGAAACTCGCCAGCGGCGAAACCCTGCCGACGGCGGTGTTCACCGAGCCCAACACCGGCTCGGACCTCGGGTCCTTGCGCACCCGCGCGGTCCGGGACGACAACGGCGATTGGAAAGTGACCGGCAACAAGACCTGGATCACCCATGCCGCGCGCACCCACCTGATGACGCTGCTGGCGCGGACCAAGCCCGATACCACCGATCATCGCGGCCTGTCGATGTTCCTCGCCGAGAAGGAGCCGGGCACCGACGCGGCTCCCTTCCCCACCCCCGGCATGAGCGGCGGCGAGATCGAGGTGCTGGGCTATCGCGGCATGAAGGAATACGAGCTCGCCTTCGACAACTTCCACGTCAAGGGCGGGAATCTGCTGGGCGGCGAGGAAGGCAAGGGCTTCAAGCAGTTGATGGAAACCTTCGAGGCCGCCCGCATCCAGACCGCCGCCCGCGCCGTGGGCGTGGCGCAATCGGCGCTCGACGTCTCGATGCGCTACGCGCAGGACCGCAAGCAATTCGGCAAGCCGCTCATCGCGTTTCCCCGCGTGGCCAGCAAGCTCGCGATGATGGCGGTCGAGATCATGGTGGCGCGTCAGCTCACCTATTTCTCGGCCTGGGAAAAGGACAACGGCCGCCGCTGCGATCTCGAGGCCGGGATGGCCAAGCTGCTGGGTGCCCGCGTGGCCTGGTCGGCGGCGGATAACGGGTTGCAGATCCACGGCGGCAACGGCTTTGCGCTGGAATACACGATCAGCCGCATCCTGTGCGATGCGCGCATCCTCAACATCTTCGAGGGGGCCGCGGAAATCCAGGCACAGGTTGTGGCGCGGCGCCTGCTGGGCTGACGCGCGGCCCTTGCCAATCCGTCCGCGAGCGGCCAACAAAGGGGCATGGACGGCCACGCCTTCACCCTCGCGGGCGCATCCCTTGTCGCGCGGCCCTCGGGCGCACTCTACTGGGAGGCGCGAAACCTGCTGTGCGTCTCCGACCTGCACCTGGGCAAAGCGCTCCGCCGCGCCCGCAAGGGCGAGCCGCCGCTGCCCCCCTACGAGACTCGCGACACGCTGACCCGGCTTGAGTCGGATCTGCGCCGCACCGGGGCGACGACGGTGATCTGCCTCGGCGACAGCTTTGACGACACGCTGGCCGCCCTCGCCCTGCCCGCCGCGGAAAAGCTCTGGATCGCCAAGCTTCAGGCGGGCCGCCGCTGGGTCTGGATCGAGGGCAACCACGATCCCGGCCCGGTCGATCTCGGCGGCACGCACCTGGCCGAACTGCCAACCCCCCCGCTCACCTTTCGCCACATCGCGAATCCCGGCCAGTCGGGGGAAATCTCGGGGCACTACCACCCCAAGATGCGGCTCGCTCTGCGCGGCCAGTCGATCAGCCGCCCGGCCTTTCTCATCGACGGCGACCGGGTGATCCTGCCCGCCTATGGCACCTATACCGGCGGGCTCAACTGCGACGATCCGGCGCTGACCGGGCTCATGCGCCCCGAGGCGCTCGCCGTGCTCACCGGCCCCGTGACCCATGTCCTGCCCATGCGTCAGGGTGCGCGCCGATAGCCGCGCGGCCCCGGGGATGACAATATCATGACCCGCCGTGAAAACATTTGCCCAATCAGGCTTGATGTTCCATTCTACATCCTGCGTGATCGCTGCGGACGGCAGAGCATGTTCGATTGCGTTCGTTTTATCGGGAGAGGATACCATGCAGAAATCGGCATTTGGCGCGCTTCTGGCCGCCACCACCGCGTTGTCGCCGCTCGCCGCGACGGCCCAGACCGAAATCCAGTTCTGGCACGCCTTCACGGGGCGCCTGGGAGAGTTGGTGGCCGAGCAGGTCGAAACGTTCAACGAGAGCCAGAGCGACTATACGGTCAACGCCACCCACAAGGGCAACTATTCCGAGACGCTCAATGCCGGAATCGCCGCCTTTCGCGCCGGTGAGCAGCCGCATATCCTGATGGTGTTCGAGGTGGGCACCGCCACGATGATGGGGGCCAAGGGCGCGATCAAGCCGGTCTACGAGGTAATGGCCGGGGATGACTTCGACCCCGACGCCTATATCGGCGCGGTGAAGGGTTATTACACCACCACCGACGGGCAGATGCTGTCGCTGCCGTTCAACTCCTCCACCCCGGTGCTGTGGGTCAACCGTGACGCGCTCGAAGGTGCGGGCATCGACCCCGACACCGACCTGAGCACCTGGCAGAATGTCGATGCGGTTCTGGATCAACTGGCCGAGGCAGGCCACGATTGCCCGCTCACGACCGCCTGGCAGAGCTGGATTCACCTCGAAAACCTGTCGGCCTATCACGATGTGCCGTTTGCCACGCAGGACAACGGCTTTGCCGGGCTCGATACCGAACTGGCCTTCAACGGCCCGGTGCAGGTACAGCATATCGCGCAAATGGGCGAATGGGCCGACGAGGGCAAGTTCATCTATGCCGGTCGCCGCAACGAGGGCGGGGCCAATTTCCGCGCCGGGGAATGCGCGCTCTTCACCGAAAGCTCGGCGGGCTATGCGGGCATCAAGTCCGAGGCAAAGTTCGATTTCGACGTCCGCCCGCTGCCCTATTGGGATGGCGTCGAGGGCGCGCCGCAGAACACCATCATCGGCGGCGCGTCGCTCTGGGTGATGGAAGGGCATGATCCGGCGGAATACGAGGCGGCGGGGGCCTTCCTCAACTTCCTGTCGTCGCCCGAGATCCAGGCCAAATGGCACCAGGACACCGGATATCTGCCGATCACCACGGCGGCGGGCGAGCTGACTCGCGAGCAGGGCTTTTACAAGGAAAACCCCGGCACCGACGTGGCCGTGAAGCAAATGACGACCAACACGCCCACGGCCAATTCCAAGGGCTTGCGGCTCGGCTCCTTCGATCAGATCCGCGGCATTATCGACGAAGAGTTGGAGGCGGTCTGGTCCGGCGACAAGGACGCGCAGGCGGCACTTGATTCCGCAGTCGAGCGCGGCAACCAACTGCTGCGCCGCTTCGAGCGCGCCAGCAATTAATGGTTGAAAAGGGGGCGGGTGACCGCCCCCTAACCCCGCATGGAAAAACGCGTCACCTTCAAGGGCTGGCTTCTGCCGCTCTGCCTGATCGCGCCGCAGGTATTCATCTCTGCGGTGTTCTTCTTCTATCCCGCCGGACAGGCGGTGTGGCAATCGCTGTTCATCCCCGACCCGTTCGGTCTGTCGTCACAATTCGTCGGGCTGGAAAATTTCGAATATCTGCTCGGCGATCCCTATTACCGCTCCTCCTTCATCACCACCGCGATCTTTTCCACGCTGGTCACTCTCGCGGCGATGATTCCGGCGCTGTTTCTGGCGGTGATGGCCGACCGACTGGTGAAATCGGCGGGCGTCTACCGGACGCTGCTGATCTGGCCTTACGCGGTGGCCCCGGCGGTCGCGGGGGTCCTGTGGCTCTTCATGTTCAACACGCGGGTGGGCGTGGTGGCGTGGTATCTGGGGCAGTTGGGCTATGACTGGAACCATGTCCTCAATGAGGGCGAGGCGATGGGATTGGTCGTCGTCGCATCCGCCTGGGGGCGGATCAGTTACAACTTCCTGTTTTTCTTCGCCGCATTGCAGGCCGTCCCCCGCTCGATCATCGAGGCGGCGGCGATCGACGGCGCGCGGTTCTGGCGGCGGTTCTTCACCATCGTGCTGCCGCTGCTGTCGCCCACCACCTTCTTTCTGCTGGTCGTGAACATCGTCTATGCCTTCTTCGAGACGTTCGGGGTCATCCACACCATCACCTCCGGCGGGCCGCAACAGGCCACGACGATCCTCGTCTACAAGGTGTTCTCCGACGGGTTCGTCGGGCAGGATCTGGGATCATCAGCGGCGCAATCGGTGATCCTGCTCGTGGTCGTGGGCCTGCTGACGGTGCTGCAATTCAAGTATATCGAGAAACGGGTGCATTACTGATGGCAACCGAGATCACAGGCATGGTCGAAAAGCGCGGCTTTGGCCTGTGGCTCACCCATCTGGTGATGATCGCGGGCGTGCTGGTGATCTTCTTCCCGATCTGGCTCGCCTTTGTCGCCTCGACCGTCTCACAGCCCGAGATCGTGCAGCCGCCGATGCCGGTCTGGCCGGGCGATCAGTTCATCGAGAACTACACCGCCGCGCTCGTCTCGGGCGTCAACGTCCCAGTGGCGGTGATGCTGGGCAACTCATTGATCATGGCGGTGGGGATCGCCGTGGGCAAGATCATCATCTCGCTGCTATCGGCCTTCGCCATCGTCTATTTCCGCTTTCCGGCGCGCAATCTGTTCTTCTGGCTGATTTTCATCACACTGATGCTGCCCGTCGAGGTGCGCATCGTGCCCACCTATGAGGTGATCGCGGGGTTCGGCATGCTCAACAGCTATTCGGGGCTGATCTTTCCGCTCATTGCCTCGGCCACCGCGACCTTCCTCTTCCGGCAATTCTTCCTCACGGTGCCGGATGAATTGGCCGAGGCCGCGCGGGTGGACGGGGCGCGCCCGATGCGGTTCTTCTGGGATATCCTCTTGCCGATGAGCCGCACCAATATCGCAGCGCTCTTCGTGATCCTCTTCATCTATGGCTGGAACCAATACCTCTGGCCGCTGCTGATCACCACCGACCCGTCGATGAACACCATCGTGATGGGCATCAAGCAGATGTTCCCGTCGGGCGATGACGTGGCCGACTGGCCGGTTATCATGGCCACCTCGATCCTTGCGATGATCCCGCCGGTGGTGGTGGTCATCTCGATGCAGAAACTCTTTATCCGCGGCCTTGTGGACAGCGAGAAATAGGCGACATGGCAACCGTAGAACTGGACGATATCAGGAAACGCTTTGGCCCCACGGAGGTGATCAAGGGCGTGAGCGTCGATGTGGCGGATGGTGAGTTTATCGTCATCGTCGGGCCGTCGGGCTGTGGCAAGTCCACGCTGTTGCGCATGGTGGCGGGGCTGGAGACGATCACCGAGGGCGAGTTGCGCATCGGCGGCACCCGCGCCAATGACCTTGAGCCGATGGACCGCGACATTGCCATGGTGTTCCAGAATTACGCGCTCTACCCGCATATGAGCGTGGCGCAGAACATGGGCTATGGCCTGCGGATCGCGGGGCTGCCCAAGGCGGAGATCGCCGCCAAGGTGCAGGACGCGGCGGAGCTCTTGCAACTGACCGAACTGCTTGACCGCAAGCCGAAACAGCTCTCGGGCGGGCAGCGGCAGCGCGTCGCCATGGGCCGCGCCATCGTGCGCGCGCCGAAGGTGTTCCTGTTCGACGAGCCGCTGTCGAATCTCGACGCCAAGCTGCGGGTGCAGATGCGGCTGGAGATCCGCGAGTTGCAGGCGAAACTGGGGATCACGTCGCTTTACGTGACCCACGATCAGGTCGAGGCGATGACCATGGCCGACCGGATGATCGTGATGAACGAAGGGATCGCCGAGCAGATCGGCACGCCGCTCGATGTCTATGAACGTCCCGCGAGCCTATTCGCCGCGCAGTTCATCGGCAGCCCGTCGATGAACGTGGTCGAGGCCGAGGGCCGCGACGGCGCGCTGCATGTCGGTGACATGGCCCTGCCCAATCCTAGCCGCGTCTCAGGCCCCGTCATGCTCGGGCTGCGCCCCGAGCATCTGACGCCCGATCCCGACGGCGCGATCGCGATGGAGGTGCTGCTGGCCGAGCCGCTGGGGGCCAACACGCTGCTGCACGGCAGGCTCGCGGGCGGACAGAACTTTACCGCAAGCTTGCCGGGCGTCCACCACGCCGGGCATGGGCGCGAGACGCTTCGCCTCTCGATCGTGCCCGGCAACATGCACGTCTTCGACCGCAACACCGGGGCCCGGCTGGGCTGACCGCCCGCGCGCATCATCAGAAAAGGCTGCCCTGCCCCTCCGGCGGCTCCTTGGGTTTGCCCGGTTTGCGCGGCGCGGGCGCATCGCCGACCGCCAGCGTGCCATCGGCGAACTCGATCTCCAGCGCCCGCGCCGCCGCCGCCGCCGCCCGCGTCGTCACCAGCGTGCCGCCTGCGCGCACCACCGCATAGCCGCGTGCCAACGTCGCGCGATAGCCCAACGTCTCGCGCAGCCTGTCGAGCGCGTCCAGCCGGTCATGCCGCGCCGCGAGGTCGCGCCGTCCCGCCTCGGCGAGGCGCTGCGCCACCCGGCCCAGATCGCGCCGCTTCTGCGCCGTCTCGCGCTCCAGCGCGCCGATATTGAGCCGCGCGGCGGTGCCCGCCAGCCGCCGTCGCTCACCCACCAGCGCGCGGCGCAGGAGCGACGGGCGCAGCGCGCCCGCCGCCTCCGACAGCCGCACCCGGCGCATCTGCACCGACCGGATGAGCGCTGCGGGCAGCCGCTCGCCCCATGTATCGAGCCGCTGCCGCGCCCCCTCGATCAGCGTCTCCGGCCGGGGCAGCGCGCGCGCCAGATCGCGCAGCCGCTGCTCGCGCAGCCCGACCGCCTGCCCCTGCGCGTGCACCAGCCGCGCGCCCTGCCCCTCGAGCCAGGCCAGCAGGTCGCGCCGTACCGGCACCGCCAGTTCCGCCGCCGCCGTGGGCGTCGGCGCGCGCTTGTCGGAGGCGTGGTCGATAAGCGTGGTGTCGGTCTCGTGCCCCACCGCCGAGACAAGCGGGATCGCACTGTCGGCAGCCGCGCGCACCACATCCTCGTCGTTGAAACCCCACAGATCTTCCACCGATCCGCCGCCGCGCGCCACGATGATCAGGTCGGGCCGCGGCAGCGCGCCGCCGGTCATCAGCGCGTTGAAGCCGCGAATCGCGCGCGCGACCTCGGGCGCACAGCGCTCGCCCTGCACGGCGACGGGCCAGATCAGTACCTTGCGCGGGAACCGTTCGCGCAGGCGGTGCAGGATGTCGCGAATCACTGCCCCGGACGGCGAAGTGACCACGCCAATCACCTCCGGCAGATAGGGCAGCGATCGCTTGCGGCCGGCGTCGAACAGCCCCTCGGCGGCCAGTGCCTTGCGGCGTTTCTCCAGCATCGCCATCAGTGCGCCTTCGCCTGCGGGCACCATCTCCTCGATTACCATCTGGTAACGCGATTGGCCGCCGAAGGTGGTCAGCCGCCCGGTCGCCACCACCTCCATCCCCTCCTCGGGCTGCACGCCGAGCCGCCCGGCCACCCCTTTCCAGATCACCCCCGCCAGAACCGAGCGGTCGTCCTTGAGATCAAGATAGACGTGCCCCGAGCGCGGGCGTGCGATGCGACCCAACTCGCCGCGCACCCGCACGCGGCCGAATTCGCCCTCGATCACCCGCTTGACCGCGCCGGAAATCTCCGACACCGACATCTCGGGCAGGTTGCCGCGCGGGCCCTCCTCCTCGATCAGGTCGCTCATGCGCCGCCGCCTTCTCACCGCCTTGTGTCTGCCTGACTGCCACCCTAGAACGCGGCGCAGGCGAGGCCAAGGAGGTGCGGGCGATGAACATCCTCATTCTGGGCGGCGGCGGGCGCGAGCATGCGCTGGCCTGGGCGGCGCTACAGAACCCCAAATGCGACCGGCTGATCGTGGCACCCGGCAATGCCGGGATCGCGCAGATCGCCGAATGCGCGTCGCTCGACATCGACGACGGCGGCGCCGTGGCCACCTTCTGCGAGGTCGAGTCCGTGGATTTCGTCATCATCGGCCCCGAGGCCCCGCTCGCCGCCGGGGTGGCCGACCGGCTGCGCGAGGCGGGCATCAGCGTCTTCGGCCCCTCGCAGGAAGCCGCGCGGCTCGAGGCATCCAAGAGCTTCACCAAGGAAATCTGCGCGGCGGCGGGCGCGCCCACGGCCGCCCATGCCCATTTCACCGAGGCCGAGGCAGCCCGCGCCTACGTTCAGGCGCAGGGCGCGCCCATCGTGGTCAAGGCCGACGGTCTCGCCGCCGGCAAGGGCGTGATCGTGGCCGAGACCGAGGCACAGGCGCTCGACGCGGTTGACGAGATGTTCGGCGGCGCCTTCGGCGAGGCCGGGGCCGAGGTGGTGATCGAGGAGTTCATGACCGGGGAAGAAGCCAGCTTCTTCGTCCTGTGCGACGGCGAGACGGCGCTGCCCATCGGCACCGCGCAGGACCACAAGCGCGCGGGCGAGGGCGACACCGGCCCCAACACTGGCGGCATGGGGGCCTATTCCCCCGCCCCGGTGATGACCGACGCGGTCACGCAACGGGCCCTGGACGAGATCGTGCGCCCCGTGCTGGCCGAGATGGCCCGGCGCGGCACGCCCTATAGCGGCGTGCTGTTCGTGGGGCTGATGATCGCGGACGGCGCGCCCCGGCTGGTGGAATTCAACGTGCGTTTCGGCGACCCGGAATGCCAGGCCCTGATGATGCGGCTCGGCGGGCAGGCGCTCGACCTGATGCAGGCCACCGCCGAGGGGCGGCTTGCGGGGTGCACGGTCAACTGGGCCGACGATCACGCCTTGACCGTGGTGCTGGCGGCACGGGGCTATCCCGGCACCTACGAGAAGGGCAGCGTCATCGCCGGGCTGGAGGACTGCCCCGAGGACAGCTTTCATCAGGTATTCCACGCCGGCACGGCGCGCAAGGGCGGGCAATTCGTGGCCAGCGGCGGACGCGTGCTGGCGGCGACGGCGCGCAGTCACAGCTTGCGCGAAGCGGCGGACCGCGCCTATGCCCTGGTGGACCGTCTCGACTGGCCCGAGGGTTTCTGCCGCCGCGATATCGGCTGGCGCGCGTTGAAATGACGCTCGACACGGTCCCGCGCCAAGCCTATCCCGAGGGCGGGCAGGCCAAGGCGATCCTGGAGCTGATCCGCCGATGCTTTGCGTCGATGGAAGGCCGGATCGACCCGCCCTCCTCGATGCACCGCCTGACGGAAGAGGCCATCGACCGGCAGGCGCGCGAGGGCGAGGTCTGGATCATCGGAACCCCGCCGGTGGCCTGCGTGTTCCTGATCCCGCAGGCGGAGTGTCTATATCTGGGCAAGCTTGCGGTCGATGCGCCGTGGCGCGGACAGGGTCTTGCCGCGCGGCTGGTCGAGCACGCCGTAGACCGTGCCCGCGCCCTGGGCCGCGAGACGGTGGAAATACAGGTCCGCGTGGAATTGGTGGAAAACCACATGGCCTTCGCGAAGATGGGTTTCGTCAAGACGGGCGAAATCGCACATGACGGGTATGAGCGCCCCACCTCGGTCACGATGCGGCGCGCGGTGGGCTGACGGGCGCTCAGCCGCGCGCGTCGATCATCCGCTCCAGGTCGGCGCAGGCCGACACCGCGCCGCCAAACAACATATCGATATCCACGACCTCGACCACCCTGTCACCGTCGAGCCCTTCGGTCGGGGCGACGCCGATGATCGCCTCGGGGGCGGCGAGCCGCATCGCCACGACCAGCCGCGCCAGCGCGTCAAGACGCGCCGATGTGGTCAGCGACAGACCGATGATGCGCGGCGCGCTGCGCTCGACATGCGCGATGAGGGCCTCGTGGCCGGCCCCGGTCACAAGGTCGATCTCCCAGCCGCGCTCGCGGAACATGTCGGCGGCAACGGTGATGCCGATGCTGTGGTCCTCGCCCGGCACGGTGGCAAAGAGCGCATGACGCCGCGTGTCGAACGGAGCGGCACCGGGGAGGCGCTCGGCGCGCAGTGCGCGCATCAGGGCATAGAGATGCCCGGTGCCGGTGGTGACGTCGAGAAAGGAATACGCGTCGCGCTCCCACCCCTCGCCCAGCCGCCGCGCGGCGGCACCGATATAGCCCAGGTAGACGCCCATCCGCGTCACCCCCTCGGCACGCCGCGCCTCGATATATCGCAGGGCGGCCTCGGGACCGGGCCGGACCAGCGCCGCACAGAAATCGTCGATATCCGCATCCCGGATTTCGAGGGGTCCAAGAGCCCCCTGTCCCGGCGCCGTCCCGGCGAGACGCCGCAATACATCGCCCGCCAGCGCCTCGACGGCGTCAGGCGCAAACATCTTGCGCTTCAGAACAAAGCGCGACGCCGTCCGCGTGAACAACTCAGAGTCGAACGCCACATCGAGGTTGTCCATGATGTTCCTCCCTGCTGTCAACAATACGTGACAGTTCGATTCGCACAAGCCCGTGACCATGCAGGTGCAGCAAGCGGCGAGCCGGTGCTGACGCCGCGTCAAACCGTGCTATGTCCTGCGCGGACCAGAGGAGACGCGCCATGATCCGACTTATCCTTGCCCTGCTCCTGCTCGCCACCACTGCCACCGCGCAGGAGCGCCGCCCCAGCCATTGCATCGCCCTCGCCGATTCCGCGCCGGGGCTGCAATACCTGCACAAAGCCGGCTACCGCGATCCGCTGCCCGATCACACGGTGCGCATCCGCTACGTCACCCACGCCTCGTTCCTGATCCAGGCTGGCGGGCTGTCGGCGGTGACGGATTACGCGGGCTTTCTCGGCAGCGCGCCCTTCACCCCCGACGTGGTAACCATGAACCATGCCCATTCCACGCATTTCACCACCAACCCCGATCCGGCGGTCCCCCATGTCCTGCGCGGCTGGGGCGAGTTCGGCGAGGGGGTGGACCATCATCTCGATCTCGGCGCGATGCTCATCCGCAACGTCTCCACCGATATCCGGCTGGGCAGCGACGGGCGCGAACCGGCTGGCAACTCGATCTTCGTATTCGAGGCCGAGGGGCTGTGCATCGCCCATCTGGGCCACCTGCACCACGAACCGGCCGAGGACCAATACGCAGCCCTCGGGCGGATGGACGTGGTCATGGCACCGGTGGATGGCGGCTACACCATGGCGCTCGACAGCGTGATGGCGGTGCTGCGCAGGATGGAGGCCAGCATCGTCATACCGATGCACTGGTTCACCGATGCCGGGCTCGAGCGGTTCCTTTCGGGCATGGAGGGCAGCTTCGCGATCGAGCGCCCCGGCACCAGCGAGATCGAGGTCTCGCTGCGCAGCCTGCCCGAGCGGCCGACCATCCTGGTGCTGCGCCCGGCCTGGCTCCGCACGGACGAGTGACGCCTCACTCCGGGCGCGGCAGCGCGACAAGGCCCAGCTCCCGCGCGCTCTTCAGCGACAGGATATCGCTGTCAAGCCCACGCGCCGCCTGATAGCGTCGGATCGCGGCACGGGTCCGCTTATCCGTCCGCCCCGTCACCGGCCCGGTATGCAGCGCCCGCGCGATCAGCGCGCGTTGCAGCGAGGCGATGAAATCGGGGGTCTGCACCGCCGGGCAGGGCGTCTCGATCCAGCGCACGCGCCGTTCCTCGACGATCGCCTGCCGCGTTTCGGTGGCATAGCGCGCAGGCGCGATCACGCGCCCGTCGGGCGCGGTGACGGCGGGGGCGGTCTGCACCTGCTCGGTGACGGTCTCCACCACCGCGGGTGAGACCTGCCTGCCCCAGCAGGTGCCGGGCGGCGCGCCGGGCGGGGCCTCTGCAAGGCCCGGCGGCGGGCCGCCGGGCACCTGCGACACGGGCTGACAGGCGGCGAGCGCGAGGATCAGCGCGGCGGCGGGAGACGAGCGGCGGGGCATGGGCGGTGGATCGGTCCGGATCGGGGCTGTCGGGGCCGAGCCTAGCCGGTTTCCCCCGGCGGGGGAAGCGGCGCAGAACCGGCATCCGCCAGCCGGTCGAGCATCTCCGAGATGTCCTCGATCACCTCGGCCACGAGGTGCATCACCCCCGCCTGCCGCTCGACCCGGCCCGTCACCCGCAAGAGCCGCCCGGCGATCACCGCACGGCGGAACCGCTCGAACAGCGTGCGCCAGACGATGACATTGACCACCCCGGTCTCGTCCTCGAGCGTGAGAAACACCACGCCGCTCGCCGTGCCCGGCCGCTGCCGCAGGATCACCAGCCCCGCCACCGCCACGCGCCCCCCCGCCGGCACCTCTGGCAGGCGGGCGGCGACAAGCGCGTCGGGCGGGTGGGGCGGGTGGGGCGGGTGGACGATCATGAGAACAAAAATAGAACGGATGCCCGCGCCTGCAACTCTTTTTCCCGGTGCGCGGCAAATGGGGCTGGCCTCTGGGCAGGCGGTTGACTACGTAGCCTTCTGAACTGCTGTCAGAGGAGAATCCCGCATCATGGCGAAGATCACCTATATCGAGCACAACGGCACGCGCCACGAGGTCGAGGTGGCCACCGGTCTGACGGTGATGGAGGGCGCGCGCGACAACGGCATCCCGGGCATCGAGGCCGATTGCGGCGGTGCCTGCGCCTGCTCGACCTGCCATGTCTATGTCGATCCCGCCTGGGTGGACAAGCTTCCCGCGCGCGAGGACATGGAAGAGGACATGCTCGATTTCGCCTACGAGCCCGACCCGAAACGCTCGCGACTGACCTGCCAGCTCAAGGTGAGCGACGCCCTCGACGGTCTGGTGGTGCAGATGCCCGAGCGCCAGATCTGATCGCCATGCGCGGCCTCGCCCTGATCGCCGCGCTGCTGCTGCCGGGGCTGGCGGCGGCGCAGGCAATCACCGTGGCCCGCTATGCCGACCCCGCCGACCGCTACGGCCACCGGGTGCTGGGCGCGGGCGGCGAATGGGGCGCAATGCTGCTCACCCTCGACGACGGCACCACCCGCCGCGTCACCCTGCCCGAAACCCTCGTCTTCGAGGATATCGCCCCCCGCCTCGCCGACCTCGACGGCGACGGCACGCCCGAGGTGATCGTGGTGGAATCGAGCCTGCGCCACGGCGCGCGCCTCGCCATCCATGGCCCCGGGGGCCGCATCGCCGCCACACCGCATATCGGCAGGCGCAACCGCTGGCTCGCCCCGGTGGGTGCCGCCGATCTCGACGGCGACGGGCACATGGAAATCGCCTATATCGACCGCCCGCATCTCGCGCAGGTGCTGCGGGTCTGGCGCTTCCGCGACGGCGCGCTGACCCGGGTGGCCGATGCAAGCGGCCTCACCAACCACAAGATCGGCTGGGATTTCATCCCCGGCGGCATCCGCCACTGCGGCGAATTTCCCGAGATGATCACGGCAGTGTCAGGCTGGTCACAGATCGTAGCCACACGCCTTGTCGGCGACAGGGTCTTGAGCGCCCCCATCGGCCCCTATGTCGGCCCCGACAGCCTCGCCGCAGCGCTCGCCTGCCCCTGATCTTCTTCCTGCCTCAAATACCCAAGGCCGCTCACCCATTGCGTCACCCCGCGTCGGTTCGCCCACGCCGGTCTGCCCGCAGCGCGGCATAAAGCACATGGGTCCGCCAGCGCCCGTTGATCTGAAGATAGCTCTGCGCCACGCCCTCGTACTTGAAGCCGCATTTCTCCAAGAGCCCCCGCGACGCCGCGTTCTCGGGCAGGCAGGCGGCCTCGATCCGGCTCAGGTCGAGCCGCCCAAAGGCGTGATGCACCATCCCGGTAATGGCCTCGGCCATGTAGCCCTGCCGCGCGTGCGGCGCACCGATCCAGTAGCCGAGATTGCCCGATTGCGCCGGTCCGCGACGGATGTTGTCGAGCGTGATCGCCCCCAGAAGTACCCCGTCCTCGCGCCGTATCAGGAACAGCGGCAGCGCACTGCCCCCGGCTATCGCCCGCTGCGCCCACCAAACCCGGTTGGAAAACCCCTTGCGCGACAGGTGATCGGGGGCCCAAGCAGGCTCCCACGGGATGAGGAAATCGGCACTCTCGGCGCGCAAGCCGCTCCAGTCCCGGAAATCCGCCATCACCGGCTGGCGCAGGGTCAGACGCCCGGTCTCGATCCTGACCGACCGCCGCGGCAGGAGAAACATCAGGCCGCGCGCCGCGCATCGAGGCTGGCGAGGTCCGCAGCCCCTGCCACCGGCCCATAGAGCGCCAGCGCCGAAGGCGCCCGCGCCACCGTGGTCTCGGCCACCCGCCGCACATCCCCGAGCGTGACCGCGTCGATCCGCTCCACCACCTCGGCCACCTCCGGCACCCGACCCCAGATCTGCAGCATCCGCGCCAGCCGCTCGGCACGGTTACCGGGGCTTTCCAGCCCCATCAACAGCCCCGCTTTCATCTGCACGCGCGCGCGCTCCACCTCGGCGACGCTCATGTCCCCGGCGGCGCGCTTCATCTCGTCGATGGTGATCCCGCCAAGCTCGCCCGCCGCCTCGGCAGAAGTGCCGGCATAGATCGTCATCATGCCGGTATCGGCATAGGCCCCGGCCTGGGCAAAGATCGTGTAGCACAGCCCACGCCGCTCGCGCACCTCCTGGAACAGCCGCGACGACATCGAGCCACCGAGCGCGGTGGCATAGATCTGCGCCGCGTGGATATCGTCATGGGCGTAATCCGGCCCCTCGAAGGCCAGCGCCATATGCGCCTGCTCCAGCGCCTTCTCGCGCCTCACCTCGCCGCCCTTGAACCGCGCACGCGGTGGCTCGGCCACCGGCGCGGAAGCCATGTCGCCGAACATCTCCTCGGCCAGCCGCACCAGCGCATCGTGATCCACCGCTCCGGCGGCAGAGAGCACCATCTGACCGGGCCGGTAATGGCGGTCCACGAACCCCTCCAGATCCGGTCGGTCAAAGCCGCGCACCCGCTCCTCGGGGCCCAGGATCGTGCGGCCCAGCGGGTGATCGGGATAGGCGCGCTCCTGCAACCAGTCAAAGATGATGTCGTCGGGCGTATCGAGCGCCTGCCCGATCTCCTGCAGGATCACGCCGCGCTCCACCTCGATCTCGCGGGCGTCAAAGGCCGGGTTGCGCAGGATATCGGCCAGCACGTCGGTCGCGAGGCCGACATCCTCCTTGAGCACCCGCGCGTAATAGGCCGTCACCTCGCGCGAGGTATATGCGTTGATATAGCCGCCCACGTCCTCGATCGCCTCGGCGATCTGCACCGCGCTGCGCCGCGCCGTGCCCTTGAACGCCATGTGTTCGAGGAAATGCGCAATGCCGTTCTGTTGCGCCTCCTCGTGGCGCGCACCGGCCAGAACCCAGACGCCCACGGCGGCCGATTGCAGCCCCGGCATGGCCTCGGTGACGACGCGGAATCCGTTGGGGAGGGTGGTCAGGTTGACACTCAATTGGCAATCCGTTCCTTGATCAGGGTCTCTATGGCGCGCAGGTCGTTGCCGACCCGTGTCACGCGTTCTGCGCGGTCATACAGGTCCGCCATGCGCTCGGGCAAGGGGGCGTGAACGTCGCTCGCCTCTTCCACCGCCGCCGGAAACTTCGCCGGGTGCGCGGTGGCGAGCGTGATCATCGGCACGCCGGGACGGCGATGCGCGTCGGCCACATGCACGCCCACGGCGCTGTGCGGACAGAGCAATTCGCCGCTGCGCTCCCAGGTGGCACGGATCGCGGCGCGGGTCTCGTCCTCACCCGCGCGCCCCGAATCGAACACCTCGCGCAACGCCTGCAAGGCCCCCTGACTGACCGCGAAACCACCCGATTTCAGCTCGTCCATCACCTGCCCCACGGCGCGCCCGTCCTGCCCGTAGGCGTAGTAGAGCGCACGCTCGAAATTCGATGACACCTGGATATCCATCGACGGGCTGATCGTCGGCGCAACCCCGTCGGGCCGATACTCACCGCTGCTCAGACACCGGTGCAGGATATCGTTCTGATTGGTCGCCACCACCAGCCGGTCGATGGGCAGCCCCATTTGCTTGGCGATATAGCCCGCGAAGATATCCCCGAAATTCCCCGTGGGCACGGTGAACGACACCTTGCGGTCCGGCGCGCCGAGGCTCACCGCAGAGGTGAAATAATACACCACCTGCGCCAGAACCCGCGCCCAGTTGATGCTGTTCACGCCCGCCAGCCGCACGCCGTCGCGAAACTCGAAATCGTTGAACATGTCCTTCACGCGCGCCTGCGCGTCGTCGAAATGCCCGTCGATGGCCAGCGCGTGCACATTGGCCTCGGCGGGTGTGGTCATCTGCCGCCGCTGCACCTCGGACACACGGCCATGTGGGTAAAAGATGAACACGTCCACCGCATCCAGGCCCCGGAACGCCTCGATCGCCGCCGACCCGGTGTCGCCGCTCGTCGCGCCCACGATGCACACGCGCCGCCCCGAGCGCGTCAATGACGCCTCGAAAAGCTGCCCGATGAGCTGCATGGCGAAATCCTTGAACGCCAGCGTCGGGCCGTGGAACAGCTCCAACAGGAAATGCCCGCTATCCAACTGCTTCAAAGGTGCCCGCGCCGCGTGGCCGAACCCCGCATAGGCCCGCGCGATGATCGCCCGGAACTCGTCATCGGTAAAGGCATCGCCGATGAACGGCCGCATCACCCGGAACGCGGCCTCCTCATAGCTCACCCCCTCCAGCGCGCGGATATCCCCGGCGCTCATCTGCGGAATGCTTTCGGGCAGATAGAGCCCGCCATCGCGCGCCAGCCCAGTCAGCATCGCCTCTTCAAAGCTGAGCGAGGGTGCCTGCCCCCGCGTCGAGATATACCTCATTGCCCTGCCCCTTTCGCGGCGCGGCGTCCCCGCCAGATGAAAGCCCCGGTCATCGCGGCCCATATGGCGGCCAGCGAAAACCACGTGATCGCATAATTGAGGTGATCGTTCGGAATGCCGCGCGTGTCTACCGGCAGCGGCGTCACGCCCTGTTCCGGCGGCGACAGCTCGCGCGCGATGATCATCAGCGGCTCGGTCCCCAGCACCTCCGCCATCTGCGCGATATCGCGGGCGAACCACATGTTGCCCGGCACGTCGTTCTCGGGCGTCGAACTCAGCCGGTCATCGGGCCAATGCAGGTTGCCGGTCACCGTCACCGCCCCCGCCGGCGCGGGAATGTCTTCCCCCACCTTGATGAACCCGCGATCCAGCAGCACCCGCCGCGTGCCGGTATCCAGCGCCGAGATCAGGCGATAGCCCGCCCCCACCTGCTTGCGGCTCACCAGAACCCGCAGCGTGCGTGCGCTCATCCCGCCGGTCACGCGCACCGGCAGGTAACGGTCGGCTTCGGGGTCCGCGTCATCGGGCAGCGCCACCGGCGCGGCCGAAATGCGCGCCTCGATATCGGCGAGGATGCCCTCCTTCCACGCCAGCCGGTCAAGCTGCCACTTGCCCAGCCCCAACAGCACCGCCACACCGGCGATGCCGAAAATCAGGGGGATCACAACGCTTTTCCGCATGCCTTGCCTTCAAAAGGAAAATGCGGGGAAGGAAAACCCCGCATCTTCATCTTGCCAGAAATACTCGCTTGCAGGCCGGGATTCCGTCAGCCGCCCCACACGTAAACCGCGGCAAACAGGAACAGCCAGACCACATCGACGAAGTGCCAGTACCACGCCGCAGCCTCGAAGCCGACATGTTGCTCGGGCGTGAAATGCCCTTTCATCACCCGCATCAGGCAGACGAAGAGAAAGATCGTGCCGATGATCACATGCGCACCGTGAAAGCCCGTGGCCATGAAGAAGTTGGCCCCGTAGATATTGCCGGAGAAGCCGAAGCCTGCATGGCTGTATTCATAGGCCTGGAAAAATGTGAACAGCGCGCCCAGAGCGATGGCAATGATCAAGCCCCATTTCACATCCTTGCGATTATTCTCGTGCACCAGCGCATGGTGCGCCCAGGTCGCGGCGCAGCCCGAGCACAGCAGGATCAGCGTGTTGATCAGCGGCAGGTGCCACGGATCGAAGGTCTCGATGCCCGCCGGCGGCCAGATCGCGTCCTTGATCGGGCTTTCCGGACCCATCGGGTACATGGCGTGCTTGAAGAAGCTCCAGAACCACGCGGCAAAGAACATCACCTCCGACATGATGAACATGATGAAGCCATAGCGCAGCCCGATCCGCACCACAGGCGTGTGATCACCGGTCTGCCCCTCGTGGACCACGTCTGACCACCAGCCGAACATGACGTAGAGCACACCGATCAGCCCGGCGAGAAACATCCACGGACCATGATCGTGGAAGAACAGGACCGCCCCGAAGAGCATGACGAACCCCGCCAGCGCGCCCAGCAGCGGCCAGATGGAGGGGTGCAGGATATGGTAATCGTGGTTCTTGGTATGTGCCATCTCGGTCTCTTCCCTCGTCACAAGCTCAGTTCAGCGTTGTATCGTCTGTTTTTTCCGGCGCAAGCGCCGCGTGGTTTTCCGGCAGGTCGATCTCGTGGAATGTGTAGGACAACGTGATCGTGTGGACATACTGACCCTCGCGGTCATCCACGATCACGGGATCTACGTAATAGGTCACCGGCATCTGCACCCGCTCGCCGGGTTGCAGCACCTGCTCGGTGAAGCAGAAGCAGTCGATCTTGATAAAGAATCCGCCCGCCTCGTAGGGCGTCACGTTGTAATTCGCACGTCCGGCAACCACCCGGTCGGTCGGGTTGTAAGCCTCGTAGAAGGCAAGCCCCGTCTCGCCGATGCGAAGCTCGACCTCGCGCTCGACGGGCTTGAACTCCCACGGCATCCCGCGCTCGCGGCTGGCATCGAAGCGCACCTTGATCGTCTTGTCGAGGATATCCGCGCTCGCCACGTCCGACACGCCGGTCACCCCGCCAAAGCCGGTGACACGGCAGAACCAGTCATAGAACGGGACCGACGCCCAGGCCAGCCCGCCCATCAGCACGACCACGCCCATGGTCTGCGCGAGGGTCTTCGTCTTCGCATCGAGCGCCATCATCTGCCCTCCTGCTGTTGCGTCGGGACCTTGAAATCGCCATCGGTCACCTTGGCCACCGTCAGGCCAAAGACCAGCGCAACGAACCCGCCCAGCACCAGCCCCAGCCCCAGGTTGCGCCCGAAGCGCCGCTTGTGCAGTTCGTGTTCCTCGCGAAAGCTCATGACCAGACACCAGGCCCCGGACCGCCGAGCCCCAAACCCGCCAGCGCCGCCTCGGCAAGGATCGCGGTGAAATGCGCGAAGAGATACCATAGCGACAGCCGGAACGCGCGCTTCTCGACGCGGTAATCGTCGGCCTCCGCCGCGCGCTCGTCGCGCCGCCAGATCGCCACCGCATCGCGCAGAAACAACGCGTTGAACACCAGCGCCACAGCGAGATAGACTGGCCCGCCAATCTGCGTAAATGCTGCGCCCACCGCCAGCGCCGCCAGCAGCACGGTATAGACGAGGATATGCACCCGCGTCGCCCGGCGACCATGCGTGACGGTCAGCATCGGCACGCCCGCCTGATCGTAATCGCCCCGCATGAACAGCGCCAGCGCCCAGAAATGCGGCGGCGTCCACATGAAGATGAGCGCGAACATCAGCACCGATTCCAGGCTCACCGAACCGGTTGCCGCCGCCCAGCCGATCATTGGCGGAAACGCCCCGGCGGCGCCGCCAATGACGATGTTCTGCGGCGTCCAGCGCTTCAATCCGATGGTGTAGATGACGACATAGAAGAAGATCGTGAAGGCGAGGATCACGGCGGCCACCGCGTTGGTAGCAAGCCACAGCATCACCACCGACATCGCCGCCAGCGTGATGCCGAAAGCGAACGCCTCGTCGCGCGTCACCCGCCCCGCCGGTATGGGGCGCTTGCGCGTGCGCCGCATCATGGCGTCGATGTCGGCCTCCCACCACATGTTGAGCGCACCCGCCGCGCCCCCGCCCACGGCGATGAACAGGATCGCTGCCAGCGCCTCGATCGGGTGCAGCGCCACCGGCGCCGCCAACAGTCCCACCAGCGCGGTAAAAACGACCAGCGTCATCACCCGCGGCTTCAGCAGCGCGAAGAAATCGCCAAAGCCGCCCTCTCCGGGCTGCGCGGTGCTGGCTTGGTGAAGGCTCGCGTCGCTCATCGTCTTCTCCGGGGCGCGGATGCGCCATGCTTGCGCACCCTGCGTTCGGGGGTGTCGGTGCGGGATGCGCCGTCATGGCGCACCCCGAACGGCTCACTCGGCTGCGGCGACCTGCACGGCATCCGGCAGTGTCGACGGGTCGCCCGCATATTCATCGATCGCACCCTCCAGCCAGTCGGCATATTCCGCCTCGCTCACCACCTTGACGGTGATCGGCATATAGGCATGCGCCTGCCCGCACAGTTCCGAGCACTGGCCGAAATAGATGCCTTCCTTTTCGGGGGTGAACCAGAGCTGCGCCAGCCGCCCCGGCACGGCGTCCTGCTTCACGCCGAAGGCAGGGACGGTCCAGCTATGAATCACGTCCGCGCCGGTCACGGTCATCACGACGGTCTTGCCCACGGGCACCACAACGGCGGTGTCGGTCGCCAGCAGGAACTCGTCGCGGCTGTAGCCCGCCTCGACAAGCTGCGTCTCCACCTCCGGTGTCAGCCGGTTGTCGCCGCCGGTGGCCGGCGCGCCGATCATGTAGCTGTCGAAACCGAATTCGTGATCGGTATATTCATAGCCCCAGTACCACTGGTAGCCGGTGACCTTGATGTTGATGTCGCCCTCTGGGATTTCCTGCTGCTTGAACAGGATCGGCAGCGAGTTGGCCCCGATGAAGACGAGGATCAGGATAGGTACGATGGTCCAGACGATCTCGACCGGCGTGTGATGGGTGAACTTCGCCGGGGTCGGGTTGGCGCGCCGGTTGTAGCGCACGGTCACATAGGCCAGCAGCGCCGTGACGAGGAGCGTGATGGCGATGATGATGACGTTGATCGCCCCGTCGAGCCATTGCAGGTCGCGGGCAAGCTCGGTCGCTGCGGGCTGAAACCCGGTGAGGCCCGACTTGGGCGCGCCGACGATGTCCTGCGCGCGGGCGGGAAGTGCGGAGAAGGCGGCCATGACGGCCATGAGGCTGGGGGTAAGTCGCATTGTGCACCCTGGTCGGTTGAAGCGGTTCTTGTCTCTGGCCTTGCCCGGTCGGGCCGGGCGGTGGCGGAACGCCGTTGTCTTGACTACGTCTAAAACCATATTCTGACCGTGACGACAAGAAAGACCATTGCGGCAAACGGACGCTTTTTTGATCTGGATCAAATCGCGCCCCCGGATTGACGCCCCATCACGCAGGACAGCACCCCATGAGTGACACCCCGTTTCGCCCCTTCGACACGCTCCTCGACCGCGAGGCGGCGCTGGCGTCCCTGCACGCGGCCACCCGTGGCGCCGACGATGGCGAGATCTTTCTCGAACGCCGCCGCGCCGAGGCGCTGAGCTTTGATGACGGACGGCTGCGCACTGCCTCCTACGACGCTTCCGAAGGGTTCGGCCTACGGGCGGTGCGCGGCGAGGTCACGGGCTATGCCCATTCCTCCGAAGTGAACGAGGCCGCGCTCGCCCGCGCGGTCGAAACGGCGCGCCTCGCGGTGGGCGCGGGCGGCGGCACCCTCGCGGCAGGCCCCGCCGCCACCAATACCCGGCTCTACACCGATGCAGACCCGATCGCCGGGGCGGGCTTTCCGGTCAAGATCGACACCCTGCGCGATATCGACGCCTTCGCCCGCGATCTCGACCCCCGCGTGGTGCAGGTCACCGCCTCGCTCGCCGCCTCGTGCCAGGAGGTGGTGATCCTGCGCCCCGACGGGCAAGAGTTGCGCGACACGCGGCCGATGACCCGGCTCACCGTCTCGGTCATTGTCGAGCAGGACGGCCGCCGCGAACAAGGCAGCGCCGGCGGCGGCGGGCGGCTCGGCATGGGCGGGCTGATCGCGCCGGCGGAGTGGCAGGCCAAGACCCGCGAGGCCCTGCGCATCGCGCTGGTAAACCTACGCGCCGCGGATGCTCCCGCCGGCGTGATGGACGTGGTGCTTGGCCCTGGCTGGCCCGGCATCCTGCTGCACGAGGCCATCGGCCACGGGCTCGAGGGCGATTTCAACCGCAAGGGCAGTTCCGCCTTCGCCGGGCTGATGGGCCAGCGCATCGCGGCCCCCGGCGTCACCGTGCTCGACGACGGCACGATCCCCGACCGGCGCGGCTCGCTCACCTTCGACGACGAGGGCACGCCCTCGGGCCGCAACGTATTGATCGAGGACGGCATTCTTGTGGGTTACATGCAGGACCGCCAGAACGCCCGGCTTATGGGCGTGGCCCCCACCGGCAACGGCCGCCGCGAAAGTTATGCCCACGCCCCCATGCCGCGCATGACCAACACCTACATGCTCGGCGGCGACGCCAGCCCCGGCGATCTGGTATCCGGGATGAAGGACGGCATCTATGCCGTCGGCTTCGGCGGCGGGCAGGTCGATATCACCAACGGCAAGTTCGTCTTCTCCTGCACCGAAGCGTACCGCGTCAGGAACGGCAAGATTGGCGCGCCGGTGAAGGGCGCCACCCTGATCGGCGACGGTGCCACCGCCCTGCAGAAAATCCGCGGCCTCGGCAACGACATGACCCTCGACCCCGGCATGGGCACCTGCGGCAAGCAGGGCCAATGGGTGCCGGTGGGTGTGGGCCAGCCCTCGGTGCTCATCGGCGGGCTGACGGTGGGTGGGTCTGCCGCCTGAAGCGTCGCTCAAAAGTGAGAACCAACCCCGAGTTTCTCGAACTTGCGAAATCACGACGGTGCAGTATCCGCCCTGATCAAGACGGATACTCTAAATATCACCCAGGTTGCTCAGGATACTTTCCGCATTGATAATTGACTGTGCTATTTCGGTTGTTGTGGTTCGCTTCGTCATTGCCTGCTTGCGAATGATGTCATACGCCTCACGCTCGGCAATTCCGCGATGCCTCATCAGAATGAACTTGGCGTCATTGACCTTTTGCACGTTGTCCAGTTTTTCCCGAAGCTTCGCCATGTCCTTGGCGAAACGTGCCTGTTCCGACTGATAGCGTCGGGCCATCAGCATACTGCTGAGAACACCCGCTGCGCGCACCGGTTTCATAAGCACGGCATGCGCGCCGATTTCGAGAAGGACATTCAGGACAGAGGGATTCTCGTATCCGATGATCGCAATAATCGTCACCGGCTTGTCGCGCTTTTCCAGAAAGCCCTTTAGTTTGGTCGGCGATTGATCGGTCACGTCAACGAGGACCATGTCGAACTTGTCTGGCAGGTTTTGTGGCACAGGCCACATGTGATCAAACCCGCACCCGATCCGGTTCACCTGTTGCAAAAGCTCATCCGCACTCCGGTCTCGTGGATGGATCAGCAGGACATTCTGATCTCGCAGGTCACGGATCAGATCATGCATGGCGCCCGCCGCTCACCGAAACCTTCTGGGTGTGGAAACTCCAGTCATGTATCGCCGGGAACACAAGATAAGGATCGGGCTTGATCGCGCGGCGAACCTTGAGATCAATCACGAATTCCCCATCCTCATTGACCGTTGCGATACGCGATTGCAGGTAGGTGTGGTTGTTGTCCGGGTCGATCTTGATCTGGCCCTGCGGCGCATCGAAAGAGGCGCCGAGCAAAGCCTCGCGCAAACAATCGGTGTCCATTTCTCCTGTCTCCTCCAAGGCGGCCGCAAAGAGGTGAACCTGACTGTAAGCCGCTTCGCAACAGCTTGTGACATCAATAGTGGAACCGAACTTTCGTTCATAGGCTTTCAGGAAGCGGCGATTCGCCACGGAACTGATGGACCGAAAGTAGGGCGCAGCGGTGATATGGCCCACCGATGCGCGAGCGCCGATCGCGTTGATCTCGCCTTCGTTCGTCGTGAGGCTGGCAATGGGACAGACACGGCCATCACCGCCAGCCGCGTGATAAGAGCGGTAGAACTCGATGCACGATTGTCCGACGATGGTGGAAAAGATCGCATCGGGGCGGGCCTCCATGATCTCCTTGATCACGTCGTCGAAGCCATCGGCGCAGGTGTGCAGATCAAAATAGCGTTCGCCAACCACCTCGCCGCCGCCTTGCCGTAGAACATTGCGCATGACGCGATTGGATTCATAGGGGTAGATATAGTCCGAGCCCACGAAGAATATGCGCTTGCCGAAGGCGCTCATCAGGTAGTTCGCAAGCGGCACGCTGTTCTGGTTGGGACATGCACCGCCGTAGATCACGTTCGGGGAGTATTCGAAACCTTCGTACAGGGTCGGGTAAAGGAAGAGCGCATTGCGCCTCTCGACCACGGGCAAAACCTCCTTGCGCGAGGACGACATGTAACAGCCGAAGATGACGTTCACCTTGTCGTCGATGATAAGACGCTCGGCCAACTCGCCATAACGCGGCACGATCGAGCCCGGATCATAGCTCACCGGCTCGAGAGGCGACCCTTTAATACCACCCCTTGCATTTATCTCGTCAATCGCGAGCAATGCCCCATTGAGCTGCGACTGCTCTATTATCGAGGTCACTCCGGACGTCGAAAACAGCAATCCGATTTTCCAGCTTTCGTTCCTTGTCACTAAATGGCACCTCTGTTCAGGAGTATTCAAACTGTACCGTTCCGTCTTTGCGGTCGGCCCGGATATGTGTTGTCGTCTGCTTCGATCTGCCAACTGACGGAACCGGCCCGTCCAGGAGAAAGCCTGCCAAGGGAAATTCCAGATGTCGGCGGATCGCCCGCCTCAGGCCGCGCGCGCCAAACCGTTTATCATAGCCTTCGGCAGAAAGAAAATCCCTCAGCGTTGCGCTGATGCCAAGGGAAAGATCGTGTTTGTGCAGGCGTCGGTTGAGTCTTGTCAGCTCGACATCGACAAGCGCCGGGACCTTGTCCCGGGAAATCCAGTTGAAAGTATCGACATGGTCAATCCGGTTGACCAGTTCCGGTGGGAACCGGTCCAGAAGACATTTCATGACGATGTCATGCGCCCGCGCCCGCCGGCTTTTACCGAATGAACCCAACCGCCTGAATATCCCTCCGCCGTGTTCGTCCAAAGCCATCAATTCGCGTGCCCCGAGATTGGAGGACATGAACACCAGGGCGTTCCGGAATGAATATGTCTTTTCACCCGAAGCCACGGTCAGCAAACCGTTGTCAAACACGTTCATCAGCGCCAGGACGACCTCGTTGCTGGCCTTTTCCAATTCGTCGAACAGCACTAACCCCGGCATATTGCGGGTCCCTTCGATCTGTTCCTGATCGAGAATGGTCGTGCCTTCCTTGGAGCCGACATAGCCGGGCGGCGCGCCTGTAAGGGCCGCCGCGTAATGCTCCTGCGCGAGCGTGTTCATGTCGATGCGACAGAATGCATCGGCGTCACCATAGAGTGCGCGCGCGAGCGTTCGCACGGTTTCCGTCTTTCCTACGCCGGTCGGGCCACAGAACAGAACCGTCGCCAGCGGTTTGCGGGGATCCCCGATATCGGCCCGCACCACCTTGAGAATATCGAGCAACTCCTCGATGCTTTCGTCCTGTCCGATGATGGCGGCCCGCAATTCCGCCTCGACCAGGCCGAGATCGAATGTGAAACGCGACACCAGTCCGGTCTCGGGCGTTTTGATGCTTTCGGCCACGGTCATACGCGCATTCTCGTCCGCCAAGGCGGCACCAAGCCTCTGCTGGCGTGCTGTATCCTGCAATCGGTCGGTCAGAAACGGCATCGTCGCTCCATCGGCTCAAAGGGAGAGGAACGGCACACTGCGGCGCCGTTCCCGGGTGTTGGACTGCACGGTCAGTCCGCTTCTTTTTCCTTCGCGCCAGTGGGCAGGCTGCCGACCGGGCAACAGGCCACGCCAATGGTCGAGCGGGTCAGGGACTCGACATGCTTCTGGGTCTTTTCCGCGTCGTTCACCCAGTTGCGGTAGAACTCGAACGGGCATTCGGCGACGCCCTTGTCCCCGTCGCCCGAAGCATGGACGCCGGTATATCCGCGGTGAAGCAGCTTGAAGAGATGGTTCTGCGACTGATCGTTGGCACGAGCGTCGCGGATCTCGGGGATCGAAAGCTGCGCGTATTGAATCCCCATGTCCTCTTCGCCGCACTCGCCAAGCGTGCGTCCATCGAAGCCGATGATCGCCGAATGCCCGAAGTAGGAATAGACGCCATCGAAGCCCGCGGCATTCGAGACCGCCACGTAGCTGTTGTTCGCCCAGGCCATCGCCTTGGCCATGATCACCTGCTGCTCTTTCGCGGGATACATGTAGCCTTGGCAGCGAACGATCAGCTCGGCCCCTTTCATGGCGCAATCCCGCCAGATCTCAGGATAGTTCCCGTCATCGCAGATGATCAGGCTGATCTTGATGCCCTTTGGCCCCTCGCAGACAAAGGTCTCACTGCCCGGATACCAGCCCTCGATCGGGTTCCAAGGCAGAACCTTGCGATATTTCTGCACGATCTCACCCTTGTTGTTCATGAGGATGAGCGTGTTGTAGGGTGTCTTCTTGGGGTGCTCCTCGTGGCGCTCGCCGGTGATCGAAAAGACCCCCCAGGTGTTGGCCTTGCGGCACGCGGCGGCAAAGATCTCGGTTTCCTCACCGGGAATCGTGGCCGCCGTCTCCATCATCTCGTCGGGATCATACATGATCCCTTGCGTGCTGTATTCGGGGAAGACCGCCAGGTCCATACCGGGAAGCCCCTGCTTCATCCCGACGACCATGTCGGCGATGTTCTGTGCGTTTTCCAGAACTTCAGCCTTGGTATGCATCCGGGGCATCTTGTAGTTGACGACAGCAACGCCGACGGTGTTGTCACTGCTGGAGATGTCACCATGTCTCATGTCTTGTCCTTTCCTTCAGGTGCTTCATTGCTGCTTGCCCGACCCTCAGAAGGTCAGGTGCTTCTCCACGACGGAGTCGGTGAGATCGATGCTGTGCCCGCTCATGACCACGCGGCCCTTGTCGAGCACCAGAAAGCGGTCGGAGGCGCGGCGCGCGAACGGGACGTTCTGCTCCACGAGGATGATGCCGAGACCGCGTTCCTTGTTCAGTCGAATGATCGCTTCTTCGATCTGTTTGACGATGTTGGGCTGGATGCCTTCCGTCGGCTCGTCGAGGATGAGGATCTTCGGGTCCATGGCAAGCGCCCGCGCGATGGCAAGCTGCTGCTGCTGTCCTCCCGACAGGTCTCCGCCTTTGCGGCTAATGAACTCATCGAGTATCGGAAACATCTCGAAGAGATACTCGGGAATGTCACGCTTGCAGTCGGAGCGGGCGAACGTGCCCATCAGGATATTCTCCCGCACCGTGAAGTCCGGAATGATCTCGCGTCCCTGCGGAATGTAGGCAATACCGAGTTGCGCCCGTTGCGACGTGCTGAGGCCGAGCAAGTCGTTCTCTCCGAACACGAGCCCGCCGTCGCAGCGATGGGTGAGACCCATGATCGATTTCAGCAACGTGGTCTTGCCGACGCCGTTACGGCCCAGAATTGCGAGAAACTCCCCTGGTTCCAGATCGAAGGAGATACCCTGGATAACCGGGCTCTTGCCATAGAAGGAGTAGAGGTCCTTTGCGCGCATGGTTTCCATGATCAATGCCCCAGATACGCTGATTTGACGTCTTCGTTGGTTTCGATCTCTTCGATCGAGCCCTCGGCCAAAAGCGTGCCGCGGTTCATGACGACGATGCGATCCGCGACGGTGCGGACGAACGACATGTCATGCTCGACGACGATCAGCGTGTGCGACTCGCTGAGAGACCGGAAAATCTCGGCGGTGCGCCCGGTTTCCTCGACGGTCATTCCGGCGGTGGGCTCGTCCATCAGGATCAGGCGGCTGTCCTGCGCAATGAGCATGGCAATCTCGAGCCATTGTGTTTCACCGTGCGAAAGGTTGCCTGCCACCTCATTGGCCTTGGCTTCGAGCCCGATGCGCTCCAGGATCGGGACCGCGGCGCGCCCGTCCGACAGGGCGAAACGCGTGAGGGCATGCAACATGCCGGGCCGGCGCGACCGGGCCACCGACAAGTTTTCGGCCACCGTCAATTCCTTGTAGACGGACGGCACCTGAAACTTGCGCCCGATACCCAAACGCGCGCGCCGGAATTCCAGCAATTGCGAGATTTCGGTGCCCTCGAAGCGTATCGAGCCGCCGGTTGGTTGGGTCTTGCCGCAGATGAGGTCGAGTGTGGTCGACTTGCCCGCGCCATTCGGACCAAGAAGACAGAGAATTTCACCTTCGCCCACGCTGAAGTTGAGACCGTCAACTGCCTTTAGCCCGCCAAAATCGACATGCAAATCGTTTACCTGGAGTTGGGACATGATCAGTTCTCCTGTCCGGGCTTGACCGGTTCGGGCTGCAAATGCGGCTTGGCCGAAATGGCTCGTTCTTTCTGGAGAAACCCGCCGATGAACCGCCATGCATCCCCAACCAGCCCGTTCAGACCCCGCGGCATGAACATCACCACGAACACGAAGATGATGCCGAGCATCAGGTTCCATCCTTCGACAAACATGTCCGACAGGCGCCCTTCGAGGAGATTCACAAGGATTGCACCGATCGCCGCGGCCAGGACGGAGTCCCGCCCCCCGACGGCGCACCAGATCACGATGGCCAGGCTGAAAGAGACGCTCATGTAGGTCGGAGACGCGAATTCAAGCACCAGCGTGTAAAGCATGCCCGCCCAGCCAGCGAGCGCCGCCGAGACGCAGAAGATGACTGTCTGGTAATTGGCCACGTTGTAGCCCAGGAACCGGGTTCGATCCGCATCCTCGCGAATGGCGCGCAGGATCAGCCCGAACTTGCTGTGCGTGAGGTAGAGCCCGAACGTGATCGCCGTGACCAGACAGCCTGCGACCAGATAGTAGAACCCGACACCGTAGGTATCGACACGCCAGCCCAGCAGATTGAGCGGAGCCAACCCTGTCAGGCCGTTCTGGCCGCCCGTGATGCCCTGTTCCTCGATCACGACCAATTGGAAGGCCACGAGAAAGGCCAGGGTGATGATCGCGACAAAGACCCCGGCAATTCGCGCCCGGAACATGAACATGGCGATCAGCCCGCCCACGAACGCCGGCACGAGCAGCCCGGCCAGCAGCGTGAAGCCGAGCGAATGAAAGGGAACCCAGATTAGCGGAAGCTCCGGGACATTGTTCCAACCCATGAAATCGGGCAGCCCCTCGCCACTCGCCTTGAGCTTGAGGTGCATGGCCATGGCATAAGAGCCCATGCCGAACGTCGCCGCCTGACCGAGATTGAGCAGCCCGGCGCTTCCCCACGATAGCGCCAGCGCCAGCGACGCGATGCCAAGCGCCAGATACCGGGCAAACGTGTTGAGCTCGAACCCGTCGAAACCCATCAGTACCGGCACTCCCAGCACGATGAAGAGTACAAATATCACCAACGCCACAAGGTCGTAGAATAGTTTCGTCGTCATGATGTCCTCCTCAGCGGCGCGTGTTGGAAGGAAAGAGACCGCGCGGACGGAACCTGATCAGAACGATGATCCCGGCCAGCACTGCGATCCGGCCCAGTGTGTCGTTGAACAGCATCGAAAAGAGCGCCGTCGCCTCGCCGATCAGCACCGACGCGCTGGCGGCACCCAGCAAGCTGCCCAACCCGCCAACGATCACGACGAGGAACGCATCGACGACAAGTCCCGTTCCCATTGTCGGAATGGTGCTGAAAAGGGGGGTGATCAATGCGCCGGCAATTCCGGCAAGGCCCGCACCATAGGCGAACGTGACCGAATAGATATGCTTCGCTTCTATGCCATAACATTCGGATATCTGCCGGTTCTGAATCACGGCTCGGAGCTTCATGCCAAATTCGGTGCGCGTCATGAGTGCCCACGACGCGGCCAGAACGGCCAGCGAGAACACGATCACGAATATTCGGTAGTTCGACATGACAAGCCCGCCGATCTCGATGTTGCCACTGAGAAGTTCCGGGCCTTTCACGAAGCGTGACTCGGCCCCGACGGACAATCGCACCAACTGTTGCAGGATGATCCCGATGCCCCACGTCGCAAGGATCGTATCCAACGGACGGTGGTAGAGCCGCTGAACGATGACCCGCTCGATGATCCAGCCGACTACGGCAACCGCCACAAAGACGAAGGGCAGGGCCACGATTATGCTGAACCCTGCATAGGTCTGTAACGCCCACGCGGCGTATGCCCCGAGCATGACAAACTCGCCATGTGCAAGATTGATGACGCCCATCGCGCCATAGATGATGGCCAGTCCCAAGGCGATCATCAGCAGGATCGAGGCCATGCTGAGACCGGCGAACATCTGGTTCAATATGACGTCCATCGAAACACCCTTCCAATTGGCCCGGCTCCTGTGTGAGAGCCGGGCAGTCCGGTTTTCTCGGATTTTGTGGTTGGACGTCAGGTCCTTACCAGACCCTCGCCGGTGCATGTCTGCCCTTCGTAGGCAGCATATGGCAGGGGGGCGACGCGCTTTTCCGATTGCACCAGAACTTCGGCCTGGCCATTCGTCTGCCACTGTCCGATCTTGGGCCACAGATGCGTGTGGAGGTTCTCGTCGATCAGCACCTCGCCCTGCGGCGCGGTGAGTGTCAGGCCCACGGCGGCATCGCGGATCGCCTCCGGTGTGATGTTCGCCGGGTCCAGCTTCTCCAGCGCCGCCTTGAACTGATACACTTGGAAATATGCCGCTTCGCTGACGAAGTGCGTGACCTGGTCCGCACCATAGCGTGCCTTGTAGGATTCGACGAACCGCTCGTTTTCCGGTGTCTGGGTGCCCATGAAGTAGGGAGCGGACGAAAAGTGGCCGGCCGCGGCCTCGCCGCCGATCGCCTTCACCTCGACCTCCGAGCGCGTGAGGCTCACGATCGGCATCCTGGCCGGATCAAGCTCTGCCGCGTGGTACTGCCGGGCAAATGCAACGTCCGAGTCGCCCACAACGGTGGCAAAGATCACATCCGGCTCTTCTGCGCGGATGCGGTTGATCACAGAGCTGAAGTCGGAGTGCCCCAGCGGCACATATTCCTCGTGGACCACTTCACCGCCGTGCTTGGCCAGCAGGGTCTTGCAGTAGTTGTTTTCCTCTTTCGGATAAACGTAATTGTTACCGATCATGTAGAAGCGCGGCCCGAAGTTCTCGATCGCCCACGGGATCAATTCGTCCTGCTGCTGGTTCGGCACGGCACCGCCATACATGACGTTGCGCGAGCATTCACGGCCTTCGTAAAGCGTCGGATACCAGTAGAGGTTGCTGCGCTGCTCTGTAACCGGGAGCACGGCCTGACGACTTGCCGACGTGTAGGAGCCGAAGACACTCACGCATTTGTCGCGGATCATCAGACGGCGCGCCCGATCCGCATAGGTCGCCGGATCGGAGGCGGGATCCTCGATGATGGGCCGCAGTTGGCGACCATGCACACCACCTGCGGCATTGATTTCCTCGATCGCCATCAGGGCGGCATCGTGAAGGGTGCTTTCGACCACGGCCACGGCACCCGTCAGCGAGAACAACAGGCCCACTGGAATATCGTTGCCCTGCGCTGCTGCGCGGCCAATCGTCGTAAGCAGGGCCGGAGCCGACAGCGCGCCGGCTGTTCCCACAGCTCCGACACTGCCCAGAAAATCGCGACGTTTCATACTGACTTCTCCTCTGTTGGATGCGAGCGACCGTTTCATTCGGCAACAAAAAAAGGCCCCTCAACGCGGTTCACGACCGCAGTTGAAGAGCCTCTTTGCTCATTTAATTTTCAGACTCGCATTTGAGCCTGAAATAATCGTTATGCAGAAACGCTTTTTTTGCAACAATATTTTATGGATTTATTTTAGCTACTTAGAAGTTTTCTGAAGACGTCGGGCTTGCGGGGCACCACTCCCGCCGTCGTGGTTGAAAGCGGGCCATCCGCAAGTACGGGCCTCGAATTCAGGCCGCGTCCTTCGTCAACGCGGACGGAGTTTCATCAAGCGGGCACATACGCCCCTGCCACGCTTCTCGGCAAAGAAATCGGCTCCACCTCGGGCGTGGCGTGGTCTAGGCTGCGGCGCACAATGCAGGAGTCAGGAGGCAGGCCATGACCCATCGCTACCCCGTCCGTGTCCATTACGAAGACACCGACATGGGCGGCATCGTCTATCACGCCAACTTCCTCAAGTTCATCGAGCGCGCCCGCAGCGCGTGGGTGCGCGATCTGGGGATAGATCAGAACGCCATGCGCGACGCGGGCACCGTGTTCGTCGTGCGGCGGGTAGAGGCCGATTTCCTCGCCCCCGCGCGGCTCGACGATGTGCTGGAGATTGAGACCCGCACGCTCGCGGCCACCGGGGCGCGGCTGGTGATGGCGCAGACGGTATGGCACGGCCGCGAAGAGATGTTCCGCGCGGTGGTGACGGTTGCCTGCCTGAGCGCCTCGGGCCGCCCCACGCGCCTGCCCGACGCCATTCTGCGACAGCGCCATGACCCGACGGCTTGACGCGCAACGACCCGCCGTATAGGCGTCCTGCGGCATCGATTGCCCAACGAGTCACGATCATCTCCGGGAGAGCGAGAATGGTAAAGAGTTTCGGGGCGGCGCTCGCAGCGCTGCTGTTGGTTGCGGGCTGCGCGAATGAAGCATCGGTCGAGACGCGGCGCCTGCAGGAAGAGGACCGGCAGGCGGTCCTGTCCACGCTCGGCACGGATATCGACGCGCAGGCGGGCGCGCTCGTGGCGGCCTGTATCGCCACGCTCGACGGGCGCACCCCCGATGATGCAGGCCTGACCGCAGCACCGTTCAGCAAGACGCGCGAGGGTGACACCCTCGTCTACAAGGGCCGATGGCAGGGGCAGCACGGATACGAGACCGGCGGCACGCTGCTCGAGGCCGGGCCGACGGAATGCCGCTTTCCGAGCGTGGATCGCTTCGGGATGGCGCAGCCCGGCACCCGGCCCAATGGCGGATATGTGACCGAGCCGCGACCCGAAGTGACGCGGCAGTTGCAGCAGGCAGGCTATCGTGTCTCGGCCTATGCGCCGGTAACGCTGGGCGGCGCGTTCGCGCGCGGCGCTCTCGGCGGCCTGACGCCCGGTCGCGTCCAGCGCATCCAGGACGGCACGATGACCGCGACCAGGGACGGGCAGAGAGTGCAAGTCAGGGTCTTCGCCTTCAAGGCAAAGTCCAATCTCGCAACGGTCGGTACCCTGGTCACCATCGGCACCGAGTGACGAGCCCCCGCCCGCGCCCTCCGCCCGCGCCCATGGTGGTGGCACGGGCGGCGGTGACGGCGGGGCGGCACGCGCCGCCCCGCGATCGGGCCTAGCCCACCACCCGCAGATAGGGCAGAAGCTGCTCGGAGCCCATGCCGAACTGACGGATGACCTCCGTCTCGGAGCGGTTGTCGGGAATGATGACCATGTCGCCGCCGTGCCAGTCTGCGGGCGTCGCCGCACCGGTGCTGGCGTGCATCTGCAACGCATTGACCACGCGCAGCAATTCTTCGATGTTGCGGCCCACGAATAATGGGTATTCGAACAGCATGGCCACATGCATCCCCGGGTCGATGAGGAAACTCTTTCGGATGGGCCGGGTGCCGTCTTCCTTGTCGTGCATCATGCCGAAGAGGCGCGACAGGTGCAGACCGGCGTCATGGGCGCAGGGAAAATCGACCTCCAGCCCGAACAGCCGCGCGATATCGCCATGCCAGGCGCGCTGCTCGTCGAGCGTCGAACCGCTGAGCGCGAGGTGCTTGACGTTGACCTGCCGCCAATCCTGCGCCATCGCGGCGATCGCCGCCATCTCGGTGGTGCAGACCGGCGTGTTGGCCGCCGGGTGACTGAACAGGTGAATCCACGAACCTTCTGCCCACTCCCAGAAATTCAGATCGCCCTCCGTCGTCTCGACGTTGAAATCCGGAAAGACATCGCCGATCTGCGGCAGCCAGCGCACGGTTTTGCGCAGGGCGGTGGGCAACTTTATCATCTCGTTCTTCGGCCCGCGGGGAGTGAAAAACTGGACACTCATTTCTCTTACTCCTTTGTCTCCGTGTTTCGGCGCTCCGGCGATCTCTGCCTGCTGTTGTGCTTCGTCAGGCATCGCAACACTGGTTATTGTTCGTTCAAATGTGTCCGAAATGCGGCACGGTTGTACAAGCTTGTGAAAATGCAAGTTTGCGGATCATGAAATCGTCATCCGGGCGGTGCTGAATTTGACGCAGCGATGCCATTTCTGTTACCTTGTCGTTATTGATTTTCCATTTTGGAGCAATAATTTGCTGCATCTCAGGGCGTTCATCATCGACGATGACAGGGAGCATTCCGCAATGCTCGCGGGGTGCCTTCAAAGCGAGGGATTCACCCTCGCGCAAAGTGACGATGCCTTGACCGTCGCCGAGACGGTGAAGCGCGAGGCGGTGAATATCTGCCTCGTGGGCGACCGCGCCCTGGGGCGCGACGGGTTCGACGTGGTGCGCGAGTTGCGCCGCGACTCGCCCGCCGGGATAATGATGCTGCGCCAGAGCGGCGACGAGATCGACATGGTGCTCGCGCTCGAGATGGGGGCCGACGACTACATGGTCAAACCGGTGCGCCCGCGCGAACTCTGCGCGCGCATCCGCACAGTCCTGCGGCGCACCGTCATCACGCCCAGGGATGCGGGCGGCGCGCGCCCGGTGCCCGACGGTTTCCTGCGGCGGGTGGACGATATCGAAATCTGCGGCGTGCTCCGCATCGTGAGCGTCGGCGGGCAGCAGATCGATCTCAGCCCGGACGAGTTCGACGTGCTGATGGTGCTCACCACCAGCACCAACGTGGTGCTATCGCGCGAGCAGATCATCGCCGCAGCGCGCGGCGGTGGTCACGCCATCAGCGACCGGGCGGTGGACGGCATCATCAGCCGCCTGCGACGCAAGCTGTTCGACAGCCCGGACGAGGGCGCGCGACGCATCCGCACGGTGCACGGGCGCGGCTACATGCTGACCGAAGGCGACTGACCCCGCACCGGCACCAAGCGAATATCCGCCGCAGGTCTGTTCTGTCCCGGTCAAGCGCGTGCGAGGACACGGATGCGCATGGCTTTCCCCCTGGAAATCGGGTAGTTTGTGCCTTGATAAGGTCGGCAAACGGCCACGAGAGGCAAAAGGCAGGCAAATGGAAGCGGAAACCCTCGCATTGGCGCAGGAGATGGATTTCTCCATGTGGGCACTCTTCGCACGCGCGACGTTCATCGTGAAACTGGTGATGCTGATGCTGATCCTCGCATCCTTCTGGTCGTGGTCGATCATCATACAGAAGCTCATCACCTATCGCGGCGCGCGCCGCGAGGCGGCGGTGTTCGACCGGCGTTTCTGGTCGGGCGAGCCGCTCGACGGCCTGTTCGACGAGATCGGGCCAGATCCGGACGGGCAGTCCGAGCGCATCTTTGCCGCCGGCATGATCGAATGGCGGCGCAGCCACCGCGATGACGGCGATCTGATCGCGGGGGCGACCGCGCGGATCGACCGCTCGATGGACGTGGCCATCGCCAAGGAAGCCGACCGCCTGCAAGGCGGGCTGCAGGTGCTGGCCACGGTGGGCTCCACCGCGCCGTTCATCGGGCTGTTTGGCACGGTTTGGGGGATCATGCATGCGTTCATGGCCATCGCGGCGCAACAGAACACCAGCCTTGTGGTGGTCGCCCCCGGTATCGCCGAGGCGCTTCTGGCCACCGCGCTGGGCCTGCTGGCAGCGATCCCGGCGGTGATCTTCTACAACAAGCTGAGCGCCGATGCCGACCGGATCGTGGCAGGCTACGAGGCCTTTGCCGACGAGTTCGCCACCATCCTCAGCCGCCAGTTGGACAGCTAGGGCATGGGCGCGGGGGTGGTTCAGAACCGGGACAGCGGCGGACGCCGCAGGCGCGGGCGCGGGCGCACGCGGCCGATGGCCGAGATCAACGTCACGCCGTTCGTGGACGTGATGCTGGTGCTCCTGATCATCTTCATGGTGGCAGCGCCCCTGCTGGTGGTGGGGGTGCCGGTGGAATTGCCGAAAACCGCCGCCAACGCCCTGCCGGGCGAGCAGGAGGAGCCGCTCACCGTGACGGTGGCCGCCGACGGGCGGGTGAGCATCCAGACCACCGAGGTACCGCGCGAGGACCTGCTGTCGCGGCTGCGCGCCATCGCCGCCGAACGCGAGAGCACGCGGGTGTTCCTGCGCGCCGACGGCAACGCGCCCTACAGCGCGGTGATGGAGGTGATGGGCGCACTCAACCGCGGCGGATTCGCCGATATCGGGCTGGTGACGGAGACCGGCGGCCCGGCGCTCGACGGGCGGGGCGGCTAGGCCGGGGGTGCCGCGTGTGAACACCGGTCAGATCATATCGGGGGTGGCCCATCTGGGCCTGATCGGCTGGGTGTTTCTCGGTGGCGTATTCCGCTCCGACCCGCCGCAGGTCGAGGTGGTCGAGGCGGTTGCCGTGTCCTCCGAGGAATACGCCGCCATCATGGCCCGGCAGAGCGCGCCCGAGGCAGTGGCCGATGTCGATACGCCCGAGCCCCCCGCCGCGGGCGAGGCCGCGCCGACGCTGTCATCGGAGGCCGATGCCGCGCCCGAGGCGCGCGCCCCCGAGGCGCGCGGCACGCCGCCCCCCGACAGCGTGCCCGAGGTGCCCGCGCGCCCCGCACCGGCCCCGGCGGATGTCACCGACGCGGCCCCGGCGCTGAGCGCGCCCGCCGAGGACACCGCCGCGCTGGTGCCCGAGAGCTCGCTGCGCCCGCAGCCGCGCCCCGCGCCTCGCGTGGCCCCCGAGGCGGTGGCCCCGCCCAAGCCGGATACGCGCATCGACGACGTGGCGCGCCCCGAGGTGACTCCCGAGGAGGGCGCGGAAATGGCCGAGGAAGAGCAGGATGCAACCGCGCCCGAGGAGGCCGCGACCGAAATCGTCACCGAGGCCGAGCGCCCCGAGACCCCGGCGCCCGCCGCATCTGTCCGCCCGCGCGCGCGTCCTGCGCGCCCGGCATCCTCCGGGACCGAAACGACGGTTGCGCCGCAAGAACCCACCCCGCCCGAGACTGACCGCGACGCGGTGAGCGACGCGCTCGCCGCCGCGCTGGGAGAGGAGAGCGCCCCTGCCACGCGCCCCGCCTCGGGCCCGCCGCTCTCGGCGGGAGAGAAGGACGCGCTGCGCGTGGCCGTGCAGCAATGCTGGAACGTCGGCAGCCTCAGCTCCGACGCGCTCGCCACCACCGTGGTGGTGGCGGTGGAAATGGCCGAGACCGGCAGGCCCGACATCGCCAGCATCCGCATGCTGAGCCATTCCGGCGGCACGGCCAATGCCGCGCGGCAGGCCTTCGAGGCGGCGCGCCGGGCCATCATCCGCTGCGGCGCCGACGGCTATGACCTGCCAAGTGAGAAATACGCGCGATGGCGCGACATCGAAATGACATTCAATCCGGAGAAAATGAGGATCAAATGATGCGTTCTTTCCTGACTCTCCTCGCAGCCTGTGCGTTCTGGGCGATACCGGCCACTGCCCAGCAGGACAGCGGCCCGCTCCGCCTCGAGATCACCGAAGGCGTTATCGAGCCGATGCCCTTCGCGGTGCCCGATCTTGTCGCCGAGACCGCGCGGGCGGGCGAATTCGCCAGCCGTATCGCCAGCGTCATCGCCGCCGACCTGAGTGGCACGGGCCTGTTCCGCGAAATCCCGGCACAGGCGCATATCGGGCGCATAACCAGTTTCGACAGCCCGGTGCAATTCGCCGACTGGCGGGCGATCAACGCGCAGGCCCTGGTCACCGGCGCGGTGCGCCTCGACGACGCGGGGCGGCTGGTGGTCAGGTTCCGCATCCACGACGTGTTCGCCGGGCAGGAGCTGGGCCGTGGCCAGCAACTGGTGGGCGAGCAGGACGGCTGGCGCCGGATCGCGCACAAGGTGGCAGACCAGGTCTATTCCCGGATCACCGGCGAGGGCGGCTACTTCGACAGCCGGGTGGTGTTCGTCTCGGAAAGCGGGCCCAAGGACCGCCGCGCCAAGCGGCTGGCGATCATGGATTACGACGGCGCAAACCTGAGCTACCTGACCGACGCCTCGACCATCGTTCTCGCCCCGCGCTTCTCACCCACCGGCGACCGGGTGCTCTACACCAGCTACGAGACGGGATTCCCGCGCATCTACCTGCTCGATGTCGCCGATGTGGGCCGCCGCGTGCTGCCCACGATGGACGGCACGATGAGCTTTGCGCCACGCTTCTCGCCGGACGGGCGCACGGTGCTCTATTCGCTGACGCAGGGCGGCAATACCGATCTCTATACCATGGACATCGCCAGCGGTCAGAGCACACGGCTGACCGCCGCCCCCTCGATCGAAACCGCGCCCAGCTACAGCCCGGACGGCAGCCGTATCGTTTTCGAGAGCGACCGCTCAGGCAGCCCGCAACTCTACATTATGGAGGCGCGCGGCGGCGAGGCCCGGCGCATCAGCTTCGGCCAGGGGCGCTATGGCACGCCGGTCTGGTCGCCGCGCGGTGATATGGTGGCCTTCACCAAGCAGTCCAAGGGGCGGTTCCATATCGGGGTGATGCGCACCGACGGCAGCGAAGAGCGGCTGCTGACTGCCTCTTTCCTCGACGAGGGACCGACATGGGCCCCCAACGGGCGGGTCATCATGTTCACCCGCGAGACCCGGGGAGAACGCGGCGAATCGCGGCTCTACACGGTGGACATCACCGGGCGAAACCTGCGGCAGGTGGCCACCTCAGGCGGCGCGAGCGACCCGTCCTGGGGCCCGTTGCAGGAGTGACCGGGGCGCGTTTCCTCGGGGCGCAGCCTGTGCTATGACACCGACAACAACAAGGGAAAATCACCATGACCTATCTGGGCAAAACAATGATCGTGCTGGCGGCGCTGAGCCTCGCAGCCTGCACCAACCCCGACCGCTTTGCCGATGGCAGCGGGATGGGCGCGGGCGGCGCGGGCCTCTCGGGCGCGGCGTCGGACCCGGCCTCGCCGGCCTATTTCCAGGAGGCGGTGGGCGACCGCGTCCTCTTTGCGGTCGACCAGTCGACGCTGTCGACGCAGGCGCAGGCGACGCTCGACGCGCAGGCGCGGTGGCTCATGGAAAACCGCGATTTCACCGCCACGATCGAGGGCCATGCCGACGAACAGGGCACCCGCGAGTACAACCTCGCGCTGGGCGCGCGGCGCGCCAGCGCGGTGGAAGAGTACCTCGTGAGCCGCGGCGTGGCCGGGAACCGGCTGCGCACGGTAAGCTATGGCAAGGAACGCCCCATCGAGATCTGCAGTGAAGAGGCGTGCTATGCCCAGAACCGGCGCGCGGTGACGGTGCTCACCGCCGGACCGACGAGCTGAGGTGCCGGCCATGCGAGCGACGCTCAAGGCCCTCGCCGCTGCCCTGCTCCTGGCACCCGTCGGGGCGGCGGCGCAGAACGACGGAACGCTGGCCGACATCCGGCAGGAGCTGGCGGTGCTGTTCGTCGAGTTGCAGAAGCTCAAGCGCGAGCTGAGCACGACGGGCGGGGCGGCGCAGCCTGCGGGCGGCGGGCCGCTGCTCGACCGCGTCAACGCCATCGAGGCGCGGCTGCGCGATCTGACGGACCAGACCGAAGAGCTGGAATTCCGCATCGCCCGGGTGGCAAGCGACGGCACCAACCGGCTGGGCGACCTGGAATTCCGTCTGTGCGAACTGGAGCCGGGCTGTGACATCGCCGGGCTGGAGCCGGGCGACACGCTGGGCGGCCTCGCCGCGGAGACCGGCGGCGGGACGGCACCCGTGGCATCTGACGAGGGCGACACGGAGGGCCCGCAGCTCGCCGTGGGTGAGCGCGAGGATTTCGAGCGCGCACAGGCGGCCTTCGAGGCGGGCGAGCATGCTGAGGCCGCCAAACTGCTCGCCTCCTTCCGCAGCGATTATCCCGGCAGCCCGCTCGCCGGGCAGGCGGGTATCCTGCGGGGCCGCGCACTCGAGGAGGACGGACAGCAAAGCGCCGCGGCACGCGCATTTCTCGACACGTTCAGCGCCGCGCCGGATGGAGCCGAGGCGCCGCGGGCGCTCTATCTTCTGGGCCGGGCGCTGGGGCGGCTGGACCAGACCGAGGAGGCCTGCGTAACGCTGGGACAGGTCGCGGCGCGCTATCCCGGCGCGGAGGCGGTGGCCGAGGCGGACGCGGAGATGGCCCGGCTCGGCTGTTCGTGAGCGGCGCAGAGGAGGCGCTGCGCGCGCATTTCGGTGCGGGCCCGCCCGACGCCATGGGCGTCGCGGTCTCGGGCGGCAGCGATTCGCTGGCGCTCTTGCACCTGATGCGCGACTGGCAGGACGAGGGCGGCCCGGCCCTGCGCGTGGCAACCGTCGATCACGGTCTGCGCACCGAGGCCGGGGCCGAGGCCGCGCAGGTGGCGCGGCTCTGCGCCGGGCTGGGCGTGGCACACGACACCCTGCGCTGGGACGGACAGGCCGCGCGTGGCAACCTGCCCGATGCCGCGCGGCGGGCGCGCTACCGGCTGCTGGCGGGCTGGGCGCGGCGGCACGGCCTGCGCGACGTGGCCATCGGCCACACCGCCGACGACGTGGCCGAGACCTTTCTCATGCGGCTGGCACGCGGATCGGGCCTCGACGGGCTGGCAGCGATGCGCGACCGCTGGCGGGACGGCGGCGTGACCTTTCACCGGCCGGTCCTGACGCTCGGACGCGACGGCCTGCGCGATCATCTCCGTGCGCGGGGCGTGGCATGGGCGGACGACCCCACCAACGACGACACAACTTACACCCGCACGCGCGCGCGCGTGGCCCTCGCGGCGCTCGCCCCGCTCGGCCTCGGCGCGGACACGCTGGCGGCCACCGCCGCGCGGCTGCGCGCGGCACGCACGGCGCTTGGCACCTGCGCGCGCCGCGTGGCGGAAGAGATCGCACATGTGGACGGCGGTGACCTGCTGTGGCGGCGTGACGATTTCGATGCCCTGCCCGACGAGATCGCGCGGCGGCTGCTGGTGGCGGGGGTCGCGTGGATGACGGGGCGGGACTATCCGCCGCGCGGCACCGCGATGGCGGCATTTCTCGGGGCAGCCCGCGCCGGGCGGCGCATGACCCTGCAGGGCTGCGTGCTGAGCGCTGTGCGCGGCCATCTGCGGCTGTCGCGGGAGTACCGCGCGGTGGCGGGGCTGCGCGCGCCCTCAGGCGCGGTCTGGGACGGGCGCTGGCGGGCAACTGGCGGCACCGGGCGCGCGACGGTGGCGGCGCTGGGCCCGGCGGGGCTGCGCGCCTGCCCCGGCTGGCGCGCGGGGGGGCTGCCACACGGCCCGGCGCTGGCGAGCCCCGGGGTGTGGCGGGGCGGCACACTGATCGCCGCGCCACTGGCGGGCTGGGAAAACGGCTGGCGGCTGGAGCTGCTGCGCGGCCTCGATGACTACCTCGACAGGCTTCTGGCGTGAGGGTTTGCGCGGCCCCCAGGTCCCCATTCGTGACCGCGTGTCCCGGGCACCGATCGTTCAACGGCCCAATCTTTCATTGAACCCCGGCCACCGATATCTATTTAAGAAACCAATGCCCCGTGCTAAGGGCTACCAGACCTCATTTCGGGAGATCTCTCTTGGGTAACGCGCGCAATATCGCCTTCTGGCTGATCCTGTTCCTGCTGATCCTGGCGCTTTTCAACCTGTTCAGCGGATCGGGTAACACGCTTCAGAGCCAGTCGGTCCCCTATTCCGAATTCGTCGCTTCGGTCGACAAGGGCTCGGTCAGCGAGGCCACGATCGACGGCGAAACGATCCGCTATCGCGGCACCGACGGCACGCAATACACCACGATCGCCCCGAAGGATGCCGAGATCACGCAGCGGCTCATCGACAACGGCGTCGCCGTCAAGGCCGAGAGCCAGGAGCAGTCGGGCTTTCAGTCCTTCATGATTTCGCTGCTGCCGTTCCTGCTGCTGATCGGCGTGTGGATCTATTTCATGAACCGCATGCAGGGCGGCGGCAAGGGCGGCGCGATGGGCTTTGGCAAGTCCAAGGCCAAGATGCTGACCGAGAAGAGCGGGCGCGTCACCTTCGACGATGTGGCGGGCATCGACGAGGCCAAGGAAGAGCTTGAGGAAATCGTCGAGTTCCTGCGCAATCCGCAGAAATTCCGCCGACTGGGCGGGCAGATCCCCAAGGGTGCGCTGCTGGTGGGCCCGCCGGGTACCGGCAAGACGCTTCTGGCGCGCGCGATCGCGGGCGAAGCGGGCGTGCCCTTCTTCACCATCTCCGGGTCCGATTTCGTCGAGATGTTCGTGGGCGTCGGTGCCAGCCGCGTGCGCGACATGTTCGAGCAGGCCAAGAAGAACGCGCCCTGCATCGTGTTCATCGACGAGATCGACGCCGTAGGGCGCTCGCGCGGGGCCGGCTATGGCGGCGGCAATGACGAGCGCGAGCAGACGCTCAACCAGCTTCTGGTGGAGATGGACGGGTTCGAGAGCAACGAGGGTGTCATCATCGTTGCCGCCACGAACCGCAAGGATGTGCTCGATCCCGCGCTGTTGCGCCCCGGCCGCTTCGACCGGCAGGTGACAGTGCCCAATCCCGACATCAAGGGCCGCGAGAAAATCCTCGGCGTGCACGCCCGCAAGACGCCGCTGGGCCCCGACGTGGACCTGCGCCTCATTGCCCGCGGCACGCCCGGGTTTTCCGGCGCGGATCTTGCCAACCTGGTCAACGAGGCCGCCCTGATGGCCGCGCGGGTGGGCCGCCGCTTTGTCACCATGGTCGATTTCGAGAACGCCAAGGACAAGGTGATGATGGGGGCCGAGCGGCGCTCGATGGTGCTCACAGACGACCAGAAGGAAAAGACCGCCTTTCACGAGGCCGGCCACGCGGTGGTGGGGCTCACGCTGCCGAAATGCGATCCGGTCTACAAGGCCACAATCATCCCGCGCGGCGGCGCGCTGGGCATGGTCATCAGCCTGCCCGAGATCGACCGCCTGAACTGGCACCGCTCGGAGTGCGAGCAGAAGCTGGCCATGACCATGGCGGGCAAGGCCGCGGAAATCCTCAAGTATGGCGAGGACAACATCTCCAACGGCCCGGCGGGTGACATCCAGCAGGCCAGCGGGCTGGCGCGGGCGATGGTGATGCGCTGGGGCATGTCCGACAAGGTCGGCAATGTCGATTACGAGCAGGCGCACGAGGGCTACATGGGCAACGCCGCGGGCGGCTTCTCGATCTCGGCGCATACCAAGGAACTGATCGAGGAAGAGGTCCGCCGCCTCATCGACGAATCCTACCAGAGCGCCAAGTCGATCCTCGAGGAGCGCCGCGAGGAATGGGAGCGGCTGGCCGAGGGGCTGCTGGAATACGAAACCCTCACCGGCGACGAGATCCGCCGCGTGATGGCGGGCGACCCGCCGGAATCGGACGACGCGGACGGCGGCGCGCCAGTGACCGAGAAGCCCTCGCTCATCTCCGTGCCCAAGACCAAGCCGAAGCCCTCTCGCGGCAAGGGCAGCGATGGCGGGCTGGAGCCCGAGCCCTCGACGTGAGCCGGGCCGCGACCCAGCAACAGGACTGGAATCCCGGGGCCTATGCGCGGTTCCGGGATCAGCGTCTGCGCCCCGCGCTCGACCTTCTGAACGGAGTCGCGCAGATGGGCGCGGGCGATGTGGTCGATCTCGGCTGTGGCAACGGGGCGATGGCAGAGGCGCTGCGCGCGCGCGCCGCCGGGCGCAACGTGGTCGGTGTCGACGCCAGCCCCGCCATGCTGGACAAGGCGCGGGCGGGCGGCGGATACGACGCCATCCAGCAGGCCGATATCGCCGAATGGCACCCGCGCCGGACACCGGGACTGATCTATTCCAACGCGGTGCTGCACTGGGTCGGCAACCACGAGGTACTGATGCCGCGGCTGGCGCAGATGCTGGGCAAGGGCGGCACGCTCGCCGTGCAGATGCCGCACCAGAACAAGGCCCCCTCGCACCGCGTCTGGCTGCGCCTCGCCGAGGAATTCCGCCCCGACCGGGCCGAAAAGATGGGCACGCCCGGCGTGATGGCACCGGTGCGCTACGAGGAGTTGCTGGCCGGAATGGGACAGTTCCGCCTGTGGGAGACGGATTACTACCAGCGCCTGACCGCCGAGCCCGGCAGCCACCCGGTGCGCCGCTACACCGAGAGCACCTATGCGCGGCCCGTGCTGGCAATGCTGGAGCCGGACGAGAAGGCCGAGATCATCCGCCGCTACGAGGAGGTGATGCACACCGCCTATCCCGTGCGCACCGATGGTACGGTGTTGTTCCCGTTCCGGCGGCTGTTCTTTACCCTCACGGTGTGAGCGGGCCAGAGAGCGGCCCTGCGGGGCGAGTATTTGGACCCAAGAAGAAGCGGGGATGCGCGCCGTGCCAGCCTTGAAACCCACCGGGTTCACCGCACGGGTCGTGTGGCTGGGCCGGGTTGCGGATCGCGATGCGGCGCTCGCGTCCGAACCGCTGGAGGCGGCAGGTCTTACCTTTGCCGGAATTGCCGGAGAGGCGCATGGCGGGCGCACGCGCCCCTCGTGCAGCCGGGTCGTGGCGCAGCACCCGAAAGGCACCGAGATCGCCAACGTGCGGCAGCTCTCGGTGCTCTCAGCCGAGGAACTGGCGGCGATCGCGGCGGAGATGGGCACAGACGCGCTCGCCCCGGCTTGGCTGGGCGCGTCGCTGGTGGTCGAAGGCATTCCCGATTTCACCCATGTGCCGCCCTCGTCGCGGCTTCAGGGGCCGTCGGGCGCGACCCTCGTCATCGACATGGCAAACCGTCCCTGTCATCTGCCCGCCCGCGTGATCGACGCGCACCTGCCCGGCACCGGCCGCGCGTTCAAGGCGGCGGCCAAGGGGCGACGCGGCGTCACCGCCTGGGTCGAGCGCGAGGGTCGAATCGCGGTAGGCGAGACGCTGCGGCTGCACACCCCCGATCAGCCGGCGTGGTCGGGACACGATTGTATGCGCCGCTGACGCGCACCCGCGACAGCCCGCCGCAAGTGAGGCTGGATATGTCGGATTCGCCTCTCTTGTGCGAGGGCAAAGTCGTTATAGGCGGGGTGACACAACCCCCACCCCCGCCCAGGGAAAGGACCGGACATGAGCTATAAATCCGACATCGAGATCGCGCGCGAGGCCCAGAAAAAACCGATCCAGGAGATCGGCGAGAAACTGGGTATCCCCTCCGATCACCTGCTGCCCTACGGCCATGACAAGGCCAAGGTGAGCCAGGCGTTCATCGACTCGGTGCAGGGCAACAAGACCGGCAAGCTGGTGCTCGTGACCGCGATCAACCCCACCCCCGCGGGCGAGGGCAAGACCACCACCACCGTGGGGCTGGGTGACGGGCTCAACCGCCTGGGCAAGAAGGCGACGGTCTGTATCCGCGAGGCGTCCCTTGGCCCGAATTTCGGCATGAAGGGCGGCGCCGCGGGCGGCGGGCGCGCGCAGGTCGTGCCGATGGAGGACATGAACCTCCACTTCACCGGCGATTTCCACGCCATCACCAGCGCGCACAGCCTGCTGTCGGCGATGATCGACAACCACATCTACTGGGGCAACGAGCAGGATATCGACGTGCGCCGCGTGGTCTGGCGCCGGGTGGTGGACATGAACGACCGCGCGCTACGCCAGATCAACGTGAGCCTCGGCGGCGTCGCCAACGGATTTCCGCGCGAGGGCGGGTTTGACATCACCGTGGCCTCGGAGGTCATGGCGATCCTGTGCCTGGCCAGGAACCTCAAGGACCTGGAGGAGCGGCTCGGCGCGATGATCGTGGCCTACCGCCGCGACAAGACGCCGGTGTTCTGCCGCGACATCAAGGCCGAGGGCGCGATGACGGTGCTGCTGAAGGACGCGATGCAGCCCAACCTCGTGCAGACGCTGGAAAACAACCCCGCCTTCGTGCATGGCGGCCCGTTCGCCAACATTGCCCATGGCTGCAACTCGGTCATCGCCACCAACACCGCGCTGCGGCTGAGCGACTACGTGGTGACCGAGGCGGGCTTTGGTGCCGATCTGGGCGCCGAGAAGTTCATGAACATCAAGTGCCGCAAGGCCGGGCTCGCGCCCGATTGCGTGGTGCTGGTGGCGACCGTGCGCGCGATGAAGATGAATGGCGGCGTGGCCAAGGCCGATCTCGGGGCCGAGAATGTCGCGGCCGTCGAGGAGGGCTGCGCCAACCTCGGGCGGCATATCGGCAACCTCAAGTCCTTTGGCGTGCCGGTGGTCGTGGCGATCAACCATTTCGTCACCGATACCGATGCCGAGGTCGCGGCGGTCAAGGCCTATGTCGAGACGCAGGGCAGCGAGGCGGTGCTCAGCCGCCACTGGGAGCACGGCGGCGAAGGGGCCGAGGCGCTGGCGCAGAAGGTGGTCGAGATCGCCGAGAGCGGCGCATCGCAATTCGCCCCGCTCTATCGCGACGAGATGCCGCTTTTCGAGAAGATCGAGACCGTCGCCAAGCGCATCTACCGCGCCGACGAGGTGCTGGCGGATCAGAAGATCCGCAACCAGTTGAAGGACTGGGAGGCGCAGGGCTATGGCAACCTTCCGGTGTGCATGGCCAAGACGCAGTACAGCTTTACCACCGATCCGAACCGGCGCGGCGCACCGACCGGGCACTCGGTGCCGGTTCGCGAAGTGCGGCTGTCGGCGGGCGCCGGGTTCGTCGTGGTGGTCTGCGGCGAGATCATGACCATGCCGGGCCTGCCGTCGAAGCCCGCGGCGGAAAGCATCCGCCTCAACGATTCGGGCCAGATCGAAGGGTTGTTCTGAAACAGGGCCGGGACGACCCCGGCCTGCCGAAGGCGTAGGGCGGGGTTTACCCCGCCTTCCCGCATGAAAGGACCACCATGCGCGCACAGGTCATCGACGGCAAGGCCATCGCCACCCGGATGCGGGCAGAGACCCGCGCGCAGGCGCAGGCGCTGGCCGAGACAGGCTGGATGCCGCGGTTGGTGTCGGTCAGCGTAGGTGACACCGCCGCCGCCGAAATCTACGTGCGCAACCAGGGCCGCGCCGCGGAACAGGCGGGGGTGGAGTTCGAGACCCGCGCCTATCCCGAGGACATCTCGCTGGAGCAGTTGACCGGGGTGCTGACCGGGCTCAACGCCGATCCGCGCGTCAACGGCATCATCATCCAGCGCCCGCTGCCCGCGCATATCCCGGTCAAGGCGCTGCAAAAGGCGGTGCATCCGCTCAAGGATGTGGAGGGGATGCACCCCGCCTCGATCGGCAACATCGTCTACAACGACCTCGCGCTCGGGCCGTGCACCGCGGTGGCGGCGGTGGAAATCCTCAAGACGCTGCCACTGGGCCTCAAGGGGCTGGACGTGACGGTGATCGGCCATTCCGAGATCGTCGGAAAGCCCATCGCCTTCCTGATGATGGGGCTGGGCGCGACGGTCACGGTGTGCCATCACATGACGCGCTCGGTGCCGATGCATTCGCGCGCCTCGGATGTGGTGTTCGTGGCGGTGGGCAAGCCGGGGCTGGTGACGGGCGAGATGCTCAAGCCCGGCGCGGCGCTCATCGACATCGGCATCAACCGGGTCGAGACGCCGGAGGGCGGCAAGACGGTGGGCGACGCCGATTTCGACAGTTGCGCCGAGGTGGCGGGCTGGATCACGCCGGTGCCCGGCGGGGTGGGGCCGGTGACGGTGTCGGTGCTGATGCAGAACGCGGTGCTGGCCACGCGGATGCAGATGGAGCATTACCGCGCCACCTATACCGGCGCGGCGGAATGATAACGGAAAGGACACGGGCCATGAGCGCGACGATCATCGACGGCAAGGCCTTTGCGGCCACCATCCGGGGCAAGGTGGGCGAGCATGTCGCCCGGCTCCGGGAGACGCACGGGATCACCCCCGGCCTTGCCGTGGTGCTGGTGGGCGAGGACCCGGCCAGCCAGGTCTACGTCCGCTCCAAGGGCAAGCAGACGATTGAGGCGGGGATGAACTCCTACGAGCACAAGCTCGATGCGGGCACCTCGCAGGCCGATCTGCTGGCGCTCATCGACACGCTCAACAACGATGCGGAGGTGCATGGCATCCTCGTGCAACTGCCGCTGCCCGGGCATATCGACTCGGACCTCGTCATCAATTCCATCGACCCCGCCAAGGACGTGGACGGCTTTCACATCTCCAACGTCGGCCTGCTGGGCACCGGGCAGAAAAGCATGGTGCCCTGCACGCCGCTGGGCTGCCTGATGATGCTGCGCGACCATCTGGGATCGCTGAGCGGGCTGGATGCGGTGGTGGTCGGGCGCTCGAACATCGTCGGCAAGCCGATGGCGCAGCTTCTGCTGGGCGAGAGCTGCACCGTGACCATCGCGCATTCGCGCACCCGCGACCTGCCAGACGTGGTGCGTCGCGCCGATATCGTGGTGGCCGCCGTCGGTCGCCCCGAAATGGTGCCGGGCGAGTGGATCAAGCCGGGGGCCACGGTGATCGACGTCGGGATCAACCGCATCGACGCACCCGAGCGCGGCACCAACGAGGATGGCAGCGTCAAAACGCGGCTGGTTGGCGATTGCCATTTCGAGAGCTGCGCGGCGGTGGCGGGCGCGATCACCCCGGTGCCGGGTGGCGTCGGGCCGATGACCATCGCCTGCCTGCTGGCCAACACCGTCACCGCCTGCTGCCGCGCGAATGGCCTGCCCGAGCCGGAGGGCCTCACCGCCTGAACCGGATCAGCAGGGGCGCGGCAGCTTGTCGGGATTGCGCATCACGTAGATCCAGTCGATCCGCCCCTGCGCATCCAGCGTGAGGGTATAGAGCACGTCCTGCGCGCCGCCCTCCAGCACCGCCAGCGCGGGCGCACCGTTGGCGCGCACCAGCCGCGGCACCACCGGCCCGGCCTTTGCCGCGACGGCAAGGATCACCTGCGCCACCTCGGTCGCGCCCTCCAGCGGGCGCAGCGCCGCGCTTGCCTTGCCGCCGCCATCGCTGATCGCCGTCACCTCCGGGGCGAGCATGGCCAGCACCGTGGCGTGATCCTGCGCCACCGCCGCCCGCGCGAACCGGTCGAGCGCCGCGCGCACCGCCGCGTCGTCCGGCGCGAAACGGGGCCGCGCGGCGCGCAGGCGGGCACCCGCGCGGCTCACCATCTGCCTGCAGGCGGCTTCGCTGCGGCCCAGCGTGGCGGCGATCTCGGCGTAATCGGCGTCGAACACCCGCCGCAGGAGGAACGCCGCGCGCTCCTCGGGGCCGAGCCGCTCCATCGCCCACAAGAGCGCGAGGTGGCACTCCTGCGCCAGTTCCAGCCGCGCCGCGCCATCGGCCTCGTCCATCCCGCCGATCACCGGTTCGGGCAGCCACGGTCCGACATAGCTCTCGCGCCGCGCCCGCGCGCGGCGCAGCGCGTCCACCGCCAGCCGTGTCGTCACCTGCCGCAGCCACGCGCCCGGCTTGGCCACGTCGCCCGCGTGCCGCTCCCAGCGCAGCCACGCCTCCTGCACCACGTCCTCGGCCGCCGCCCGCTCGCCCAGCATCCGGTAGGCCAGCGCCATCAGGCGCGGGCGCTCGGCCTCGAAGAGATGCAGCGCGTCGCCGGTCATGCGTCCGACCTTACAACCGGGTGGTCCTCGCCGCCCAGCCTGATCCGCCGACAGGCCGCGCCATGCCCCAGCCCGCGCTTGAGCACCGGGTAGACCCGCCCCGACGCGGCGGCATAGGCGGCGGCGATAGCGGCACGCGGCCCGTGCTGCCGGATGATCTCGTCGCGCAGGGCGTCGGCATCCGCCGCGCCCTCGATCGCCGCCTCGGCAAAGAGATAGCCGAGCCCCACTGCCCCTGCCGCCTCGAAATCGCGCCGCAGGCATGCGGCGAGACGTCCGGGGTCCACCCCCATCGCCACCGCGTCGTCGCAGACAAGCTGCGCGCAGGAGCCGCAATCGCCATCCAGCACCGAGGCGAGGATCGCCCCCGCCCAGATATCCGGCGCCGGCCCCGTCAGCCGGGTGAGCGCGGGCAGGAAGAGATAGCGCAGCCCCGCGCCCGGCCAGGCATCGGTAACCTCCTGCATGTAGGTGGTGTCATAGCCCTTTTGCCGGGCAAACCGGCGTAACCCGCTGTTGAGCAGCCACCGCATCATGCCGCGCCCTCCCGTGCGGTGCCGCGCAGCCGCATTACGGCGGCCAGCGCGATCTGCCCCGGCAGCACCGTCGCGACAAGCGCGCCCGCCCCGCCATGCGGCCCGTGTTGCAGCGCTTCTGCCAGGTGCAGCCCGCCATGCAGCAGCGGAAACCCGGCCCCAACCAGCGCCAGCCGCCAGTCGCACAACGCCGCCCCCGCGCCCAGCGCCAGCGCCGAAACAACGAACGCGAGGCCCACGTCGCGGAAGAAATGAGTGTTGAGCGGCCCGGTCTCGGCCACACCGGGGATGGTCGCCTGAAACCCCGCAGGCGAGAGAACGAGCCACAGCCCCGTGCCCCCGCACCACGCCGCCAGCAGGTAAAGAACAGATCTTGTCATGCAGCACCTCCTTTTGCCCGCGTTGACGGATCAGGGGGGCGCCGTGTGACAGGTCGGCAGGGAAAAGACGGCGCGGCTGCCGGGCGTCAAAGCTCCACCAGCCGCTCGGGGACCGGCGAGGATTGCACGACCGACGAGTTCGTCGCGCCGAAAGGGACGATCCGGTCGATGACCGCCTCCATCTCCGCGACATCGCGCACATGCGCCCGCGCGACAAAGCAATCCTCGCCCGACACCCGGTCGCAGGCCACGATCTGCGGTGTCTCGCGAATCGCCTCGATCATGGCGTGCATCTCTCCCGGCAGCGGCCGCGCCCGGATCAGGATGGTCAGACCATAGCCAAGCCGCGCCGGGTCGATCCGCGCGCCATAGCCGGTGATAATCCCGACATCCTCAAGCCGCCGCACCCGGTCGGCCACGCTCGGCGCCGAGAGACCGACGCGGCGCGACAACTCGGCGCGCGGCAGGCGTGCATCGGCGGCCAGTTCCCGCAGAATCGCCGCGTCGATGGCGTCGAGCCCGGCATTCTCGAAACGAAGGCCACATTGAGGAATGTCCTTCAACTCCCTCATCAAATCCGGATTTTGCATACTCAATCTCCATATCACTTCCCCGAAATACCTTGCATCATTAAGAAATGGCAGATCAAGCCCCACGCCCTCCCGGGACCGCTCCCGGCGCGATGTCGCGACTGTCGGACACCGTCCCTCCGCATGCATGGTTCGGCGTCTCGGCGGTCTTCCATTATCTCGGGCCGTCCTTCGCCGTGCTCTTGTTCCCGGCGGTCGGCGTTCTCGGCGTCGCGTGGTTCCGCATCGCCTCGGCGGCGCTGATCTTCGCGCCGGTCACGCGACCGTGGCGCACGTTCCAGAGGTCCACGCCCCGCGAGCGCGCGCTTCTGCTGGCGCTCGGCGCGTGCCTTGCGGTGATGAACAGCGCGTTCTACCTCGCCCTCGACCGGCTGCCGATCGCGCTTGTCGCGGCTATCGAGTTCGTCTGCACGATCGGCATCGCGCTCTGGGGGGTGCGGACCGGGCGCAACCTGCTCGCCCTCGCGCTCGCGGTCATCGGGGTGGCGCTGCTGATCGACGTCCCTGCGCTTCTGGCGGCGAGGGGCACGGCGCTGACATCCGACCTGCTGGGCCTCTTCTGGGCAATCCTGAACGGCGCCCTCTTCGTTCTCTACATCGTCCTCGGACACAGGATTTCCGAAAGCGGCGCATCGGGCGGCGTGGAGCGGCTCGGGGCTGCCATGGCCGCGGCGTTTCTCTTCGTCATGCCAATCGGGTTCATGCAGGCGCTCGATGCCTTCGGCGCGCCGCTTCTGGTGCTGGCAGGGATCGGCGTCGGCCTCTGCTCCTCGGTCATCCCCTATGTCTGCGACCAGCTCTCCATGGCGCGCCTCCCCCGTGCGAGCTTTGCCCTGCTTCTGGCCCTGCTGCCGGCATCGGCGGCAATCATCGGCGCCATCGTGCTGCGCCAGATCCCCGGCGTGGCGGACATGTTCGGCGTCGTGCTGGTCATGATCGGGGTGGCGGTGCACCGGCCCGCGCCGCTGACCGTCCCCGGACCGGACATTGCCTGAGACGGTGCCGCCGGCCGGGGCACGGATGCCGACCTGCGCGCACCGCGCCGGCCCGCCCGGGACGCTACATCTTCTCGATCATCTCGGCCTGTTTCACGATCACCTCGGCCTGCTTGATCGAGGCGATATCCACCAGCCGGCCCTTGTAGGTCGTGGCCCCCTCGCCGCGGGCCTTGGCCTCTTCCATCGCCGCGAGGATCTCGCGCGCCTCCTGCACGGCCTCGTCGGTGGGGGTGAATATCTCGTTGGAGAGCGCCACCTGCTTGGGGTGGATCGCCCACTTGCCGACCATCCCCAGCGTGGCCGAGCGCCGCGCCTGCGCGCGAAAGCCCTCGTCATCCGAGAAATCGCCGAACGGGCCATCCACGGGCAACAGGCCATGCGTGCGGCAGGCCGCGACGATATTGGCCTGCGCCCAGTGCCACGGATCCGCCCAGTACTTCTCGCCCTCACGCAGCATGTAATAGTTTTCCTGCGTACCGCCGATGCCGGTGGTAGACATCCCCATCGAGGCCGCGAAATCCGCCGCCCCGAGGCTCAGCGCCTGCATCCGGGGGGAGGCCGCCGCGATCTCCTCGACATGGGAAATCCCTGCCGCCGTCTCGATGATCGCCTCGAAGGCGATACGCTTCTCCCGGCCCTTCGCCGCCTCGACCGAGGTCACCAGCGCATCGACCGCGTAGATGTCGGATGCACAGCCCGCCTTGGGAATCATGATCTGATCCAGCCGGTCGCCGCCCTGTTCCAGGAGATCCACCACGTCGCGGTACCAAAAGGGCGAATCGAGCCCGTTGATCCGCACCGAGAGCGTCTTGTTGCCCCAGTCCACCTCGTTGATGGCACGCACGGTATTGGCGCGCGCGGCGTCCTTGTCCGTGGGCGCGACCGAATCCTCAAGGTCTATATTGATCACGTCCGCGGCGCTCGCCGCCATCTTCTCGAACAGTTTGGCGTTCGAGCCGGGGCCGAAAAGCTGACAGCGATTGGGGCGCGCGGGCGGTTGCGGTTGCAGGCGAAAGCTCATCTCGGGTCGCTCCCTTGGTTCGGAAATTGCGTGGATACACCGCCCCGGAGGTATGAAATTGCGCGGGACTGCGCAAGCGGGTTCGTGCACATCGGCATACATCGCCCGACCGACCGTCGCGCAGATAATTCGCAGAATCATGTTTCATGCCGAAGATTCCCCCGAATATTCCCGCGCCCCCATTGATTCCGGCAGAAAATGGCGCAGCATCCGGGGCAAGCTGCGCGCCAACCCGCAAGGAGACCGCCATGATCGAGACACCGTACCTGCTGTTCCTGGGCGACGCGCCCGACATGCTCGCCGCCAAGGTCGCCATCGGCATCCGCGACTGGCGGCCCGCGAACGCGCTGGGGCAGATCCGCCTGCCCGGTTGCGGCGCCGACCTGGGCCTTGCCGACATGACCCTGGCCGAGGCGCAAGCGGCGGGTGCCAAGACCCTCGTCATCGGCGTCGCCAATCGCGGCGGCGTCATCAGCCCGGCATGGAAGAAGGTGCTGATCGAGGCGCTGGAAATGGGGTACGACCTCGCCTCCGGGCTGCACAACCTGCTGCGCGACGAGGGCGACATCGTGGCTGCGGCGCAGACGCATGGCGGCACGCTGCACGACGTGCGGGTGCCGACCGTGGGCTATCCCATCGCCACCGGCGTCAGACGCACCGGCAAGCGCTGCCTCGCCGTGGGCACCGACTGCTCGGTCGGCAAGATGTACACCGCCATGGCGATGGAGGCCGAGATGCACGCGCGCGGCATGAAGGCCACGTTCCGCGCCACCGGGCAGACCGGCATCCTCATCACCGGCCACGGCGTACCGCTCGACGCGGTGATTGCCGATTTCATGGCCGGGTCGGTGGAATACCTCACGCCCCCGAACGACCCCGATCACTGGGACATGATCGAGGGACAGGGCAGCCTGTTTCACGTCTCCTATTCGGGGGTGACGATGGCGCTTATCCATGGCGGGCAGCCCGACGCGCTGATCCTGTGCCACGAGCCGACCCGCAGCCACATGCGCGGGCTTCCGGGTTACGTGTTGCCGTCGCTCGAGACGCTGCGCGACACCGCCCTCCCGCTGGCGCGCGTGTCGAACCCGGACTGTGTGGTGGCGGGCGTGGCAGTCAACACGCAGCACATGGACGAGGCCGCGGCCCGCGCCTACCTTGAAAAGGCCGAGGCCGCGATGGGCCTGCCTGCCACCGATCCTTACCGATTCGGCCCGGGCGCGCTGGTCGACGCACTGGCCGCGATCTGATCCGGGCGGGGGCCTCCGGCGGGGATATTTCTGGCAAGATGAAAGGGGGGGCTGCGTGGAGATTTCGGTAACGCGCGATATTTTCCGGCTGGCGCAGGTGTTTACCATCAGCCGCGGCTCGCGGACCGAGGCGCAGGTGCTGACGGTGCGGGTGCGTGACGGCGGCGCGGCGGGGTGGGGCGAATGCGTGCCATACGCCCGCTATGGCGAGACGCTGGACAGCGTGGCCGCGCAAATCGCGGGTTTGCCGGACCGGGTGACGCGTGCGGCGCTGCCCGATCTGTTGCCCGCCGGGGCAGCGCGCAACGCGGTGGACTGCGCGTTGTGGGATCTGGAGGCCAAGCGCACGGGGGGCCGCGTCTGGACGCTGGCCGGGCTGCCCGCGCCGGGGCCGGAGATCACCGCCTATACGCTCTCGCTCGACACGCCGCAGGCGATGGAGGCGCAGGCCGCGCAAAACGCCAATCGACCGCTCCTCAAGATCAAGCTGGGCACCCCCGACGACATGCCCCGGCTCGAGGCGGTGCGGCGCGGCGCACCGCAGGCGCGGATCATCGTCGATGCCAACGAGGGCTGGAGCGCGGCGGTCTATGCCGACCTCGCCCCGCACCTTGTGCGCCTCGGCGTGGCGCTGGTGGAACAGCCGCTGCCCGCCGGTGAGGACGAGGCGCTCATCGGCATGGACCGGCCCGTACCGGTCTGCGCCGACGAATCGTGCCATGACCGCGCGAGCCTGCCCGGCCTCAAGGGCAAGTATGACGTGGTCAACATCAAGCTCGACAAGACCGGCGGGCTCACCGAGGCGCTGGCCCTGCGCGCGGCGGCCCGCGCCGAAGGCTACGGCATCATGGTTGGCTGCATGGTGGGAAGCTCGCTGGCGATGGCCCCCGCCGTGCTGGTGGCGCAGGGCGCGATGGTGACGGACCTTGACGGCCCGCTGCTTCTGGCCGAAGACCGGGAAAACGCCTTGAAATTCGACGCCGCCGGGGTGCACCCGCCCGACGCGGCCCTGTGGGGATGACGATATGCGCACTGTCTACGTGAACGGAGAGTACCTGCCCGAGACCGAGGCCACCGTCTCGATCTTCGACCGCGGCTTCCTGATGGCCGACGGGGTCTATGAGGTGACCAGCGTGCTGGGCGGCAGGCTCATTGATTTCGACGGCCACCTCGCGCGGCTGGAACGCTCGCTGTCGGAACTCGACATGCTGAAGCCCGCCGTCTTTGACGACCTGCTCGACATCCACCGCGAACTGGTGCGCGTCAACGGCATCACCGACGGGCTGGTCTATCTTCAGGTCACGCGCGGCAGCGACGGCGACCGCGATTTCGTCTTTCCCGACCCCGAGACAACCGAACCGACGCTGGTGCTGTTCACGCAGTCGAAGCCCGGGCTGGCCGACAGCCCGGCCGCCAAGACCGGCATCAGGGTGATCGGTATCGACGACCTGCGATGGGGGCGGCGTGACATCAAGACGGTGCAGCTTCTCTACCCCTCGATGGGCAAGATGATGGCCAAGGCCGCCGGAGCGGATGATGCCTGGATGATCGAGGACGGGCATGTGACCGAGGGCACGTCGAACAATGCCTATATCGTCAAGGGCAATCGGATCATCACCCGGCATCTCAGCAACGACATCCTCCACGGCATCACCCGCGCCGCCGTGCTGCGTATGGCAAGCGAGGCGCAAATGCAGGTCGAGGAGCGCGCCTTCACCATGGAAGAGGCGAAGGCGGCGGACGAGGCGTTTGTCACCTCCGCCTCGGCCTTCGTCATGCCGGTGGTAGAGATCGACGGCGCGACGCTCGGCGACGGCACGCCGGGGCCGGTGGCAGCACGGTTGCGCGAAATCTATCTCGAGGAGAGCCGAAAGGCCGCAGTTTGAGCGCATCTGCGCACAGGCGCTGGGCGCATTCGGGGAATTGAGGGACCGGCGCGGGCCGCGCACTATCGGGGCGTGCAAGCAAAGGAGTGCGCCCGTGACCACCCCCGTCCATCCCGCCACCCGCATCGGCCATGTCCATCTCAAGGTCGCCGATCTCGACCGCGCCATCGGCTTTTATTCCGGCGTGCTCGGCTTCGAGATCATGCAATACAGGCCCGGTGGGCGCGCGGCGTTTCTGTCGGCGGGGGGCTACCACCATCACATCGGACTCAACACATGGGATTCGCTGGACGGCACACCGCCGCCGCCGGGCCATACCGGGCTGTTCCACACCGCCTTTCTCTACCCCGACCGCGCGGCGCTGGGCGATGCGGTGCGGCGCGTCCTTGACGCGGGCATCCCGCTCGACGGCGCCACCGACCACGGGGTGAGCGAGGCAGTCTATCTGCGCGACCCCGACGATAACGGGGTCGAACTCTACCGCGACAAGCCCGAATCCGACTGGCCCCACGACGCCGGGGGAAATCTCTCGATGGTCAACAGCCCGCTCGACGTGGATGCCCTCCTGGCCGAGGCCCGTGCCGCGCCCTGATCCCTCTGGACGCCCCGGCGCGGGGGCCCTAACCTGCGCGCCGACAGGAGGGCAGCACATGGCGACAGGCACCAATATCCGCACGTATTTCGAGGGCCGCTGGCACGACGGCGATATCCCGGTGATGAAGGCCGCCGATCACGGCACATGGCTCGGCTCCTCGGTGTTCGACGGGGCGCGCTACGTCGATGGCATCGCCCCCGACCTCGACCGGCACTGCGCGCGGGTCAACGCCTCGGCCGAGGCGCTGATGGTCACGCCCACCGTCACACCCGACGAGATGCAGGCGATCATATGGGAGGGGCTCAAGGCCTATCCGAAGGACGCCGCCATCTATATCCGGCCCATGTACTGGGCGCTGGAGGGCGGGCACCTCGCGGTGTTGCCCAAGGCGGGCGCAACCGGCTTCGCCATCTGCCTTGAGGAGGTGCCGATGCCGCCCGCCGGCACCACCACCACGCTGTGCCGCACGCGGTTCCGCCGCCCGGTGCTTGAGGACGCGGTGGTCAACGCCAAGGCCGGCTGCCTTTATCCCAACAACGCGCGGATGTTGAAGGAGGCGCGCGACCGCGGCTTCGGCAACGCGCTGGTCGCCGATGCGCTCGGCAACGTGGCGGAAACGGCCACCGCCAATGTCTTTGCCGTCAGGGATGGCGAAGTCTTCACCCCCATCGCCAACGGCACATTCCTCGCAGGGATCACCCGCGCGCGCCATATCGGCAACATGCGCCGCAACGGCATGAAAGTGCACGAGACGGTAATGACGTTCGAGGATTTCGAGGCCGCGGACGAGGTGTTCCTCTCGGGCAACCTGATGAAGGTGACGCCGGTCTCGGCCTTCGAGGACACCTCCTATCAGCCTGGCCCCGTCGCCGAGCGGGTGCGCGAGATGTACTGGGACTGGGCCTTTTCCGACGCGCGGTGATCCGTGTCGCGCGCCGGGGCGTATCACGGGGTAACAGACAGGAGGGTTCCATGCGCCTGATCGCCGCCCTATTCGCCACGCTTCTCGCCCTGCCCGCCGCAGCACTCGACCGCGCGGCGCCGTTCGGCAATATCGACGGCGGCGAGTTGCGCCTCAGCGACTGGACCGGGCAGCCGGTGCTCGTGGTCAACACCGCCTCGCGCTGCGGCTTCACGCCCCAGTATGACGGGTTGCAGGCGCTCTATGACCGCTACCGCGACCGGGGGCTGATCGTGCTCGCCGTGCCGTCCGACGATTTTCGCCAGGAATTGTCCAGCGAAGCGGCGATCAAGGACTTCTGCGAGGTGAATTTCGGCCTCGATATCCCGATGACCACCATCACCCCGGTGCGCGGGCCGCAGGCCCACCCGTTCTACGCCTCATTGGTCGCCGAGACGGGCTTTGCGCCTTCGTGGAACTTCAACAAGGTGCTGATCGCCCCCGATGGCCGCGTTGCGGGCACATGGGGGTCGATGACGCGGCCCCTCTCCGGCGCGATCACCCGCGAGGTCGAATCCCTCCTGGCCGAGTGACCCGGGCGTGGTCCTCACCCCGCCTTTTCCACGTTCACCTGGTGCGGATAGGGAATCGAGATCCCGCCCGCGTCGAACGCCTCCTTGACCGCCTTGGTCATGTCGAACTTTAGGTCCCAGTAATCGACCGCGTCGCACCACAGCCGCACGCCGATATCGACGCTGCTGTCGCCCAGGTTCACCACCCGCGCCCAGGGCGCGGGATCGTCATGCACGCGGCCATCGGCGCGCGCCAGATCGAGGATGATTTCGATCGCGCGGTCCGCGTCATCGCCGTAATCGATGCCGAAGCCGAGATCGCAGCGCCGCGTGGTGTGGTGCGAATAATTGGTGATGACCGATCCCCATGCCTGGCCGTTGGGCACGATGATCTGCACGTTGTCGGGCGTCGACATCTCGGTAAAGAACAGGTTGAGATCGACCACCGTGCCCGCGGTGCCGCCGATATCCACGTATTGCCCCAGCTTGTAGGGGCGAAACAGGATCAGCATGAACCCCGCCGCCAGGTCGCTGAGCGTGCCCTGAAGGGCGAGGCCGATCGCCAGCGTCGCCGCGCCCAGAACCGCGACGAGGCTGGTGGCCTCGATGCCGAAAATACCCAGCACCGCAACGAGCACCATCAGCAGGATCACCCATTTCACGATGGAGGCGGCGAAATTGCCGATGGTCTTGTCGATCCGGGCGCTGGCGTTGACGCGGCGGCGCACCATCCCGCCGACCGCCCCCGCCACGATCCAGCCCACGACGAGGACCGCCAGCGCCTTGGCGGCGGCGATCACGAGCGGGGCGTAGCCGCCCAGCGATGAAAGGATGTCCTGCATTGGGGTCTCCGTCCTGAAAAATGAATTTCCACAGCCTTGCAACAGGTCTGCCGGTTTCGCAATGCCCGGGCCTTGCCGGGACGCGGGCACCGCGCATCTTGCACCCGCCGCGCCCGCCGCCTAGCGTGCCGGTGTTCCTGACTGCTGCGGAGAAACCCATGCACCTGCGCCTGACCGAGACCGACGCGCTCTATTACATCCACCATGCCCCGGCCCGCGCGGGCGCGCCGACCTTCGTTTTCGTCAACGCGCTCACCGGCTCGACCGACGCGTGGGAGGCGGCGGTCGCCCCTGCCCTGCGCGATCAGGGCTTTGGCACGCTCAGCTACAATTTCCGCGGTCAGGCCGAGTCGCTCTTCGATCCGGCGCTGGAGCTGACCGACGCGGTGATCGTCGCCGACCTCGAGCGCCTGCTGGCCGAATTGCAGCCCGCGCGCCCGATTCTCGTGGGCCTCTCCATCGGCGGGCTCTACGCGGCGCGGGCGGTGCTGAACGGCGCGCAGGCCGAGGGGCTGGTGCTGCTCAACACCCTGCGCGAGATCGGGCCGCGGATCGACTGGGTCAATCACGCGATGGCGCGGATCGTGGCGCATGGCGGGGTGGGGCTGTTTCTCGACGCGCTGTTCCCGCTGCTGGTCAATGGCGAGTTTGCCGCGCAGGCGCGCGGCAATTTCCTCAAGGGGGATTATGCCCCGCTGCCGCCCGAGCATGGCCATATGAACCTGATGCGCAACGCCGCCGAGACCGACTGGAACCTCGATTACAGCGCGCTCACCCTGCCCACATGCGTCATCACCGGCTTGCAGGACCGGGTGTTCCTCGACCGCGAGGTGGTGGACCGGCTCTACGCCACCCTGCCCGACGCGCGGCGCGAGGACTGGCCCGAGGCGGGCCACCTGCTGCCGCAGGAGGCCGCCGACCGGCTGGCGACGAGCCTTGCCCGCTTCGGTGCGGAGGTCAGCCCATGAACATCCCCGAGAAATGGGCCTACCCGGCGGTGATGATCGGCGTCTGCGGCCACGCCAGCAGCGAATTCTTCGCCAAGCTCTCGGGCGTGGCGGGGCCGGAAACCAGCGTCTGGCGCTACCTTCTGGGCGGCTTCGGCCTGATCCTCTGGGCGCTTATGCACCGCGACAGCCGCGATCTGATCACACCGCTCAGGAAAGAGGGGCTGCATATCCTGTGGCTGTCGCTGATGGGGGTGACCGTCACCTACCTGTTCTTTCACTGGGCTCTGGATTACGCCACCGTCATCCAGGTGGCCACCGTCACCACCACCATCCCGATCTTCGTCGGGCTGGCCAATTGGGTGGTCAACGGCATCCACCCCGGCGCGGTCAAGATTGTTACCGGCGCGCTCGCGGTGCTGGGCATCGCGGTGCTGCTGACCGACGGCGCGCTGGCGGCGCTGGCGGGCGAGGCGGGTACGCTTCCGGGCGTGCTGCTGGCCACCGGCTGCGCCGCGCTCGGCTCGCTCTATGCCGTTCTCATCAAGCCGGTGATGGGCCGCCACGGGGGCCTTCGGATCATCGCGTTGACCATGATGATCGGCGGGGTGGGGCTGTGGCTGCTGGTGGGGATGGCCTGGGGGGATTGGGTCAACCCGGCCAGCATCATCGAAAAACCGGCGCTGGCGGCGTGGTCGCTGGTGATCCTGGCGCTGTGGAACACCACCATCACGCAACTGATGTGGTTCGGCGGGCTGTCGGCGGCGCCCGACATCACCCGCGCCTCCTATCTGTTCTTCCTCAAGCCGATCATCGCGGCGGCGCTGGCCATCGTGGTGCTCGGGTCGTGGCCCACGCCGCTGCAGGTGCTGGCCATCGCGCTGGTCACTGCCTGCGTTCTGGTCGAACTCTACTGGCCGAGGCTGCGTGCGCTGGCGGGGCGGGGGTAGAGAGCGGGGGGCAGGAGGGGGATCTCTGGCCTATACCTGCCATTCGCCACCCACCCCGCGCGGAATCAAGGCGTGCTTGCACGCCGCCGCGCGAGCGGTCATGCCGAAGGCATGCCTCCGGCATGACCCGCCCGGAGGGGCGGGCGCTATTGCAACGCTGCACACCCGCACAATCGTTCGAGGTGTCTTGCGCGATAAAGTGACGACCACCGCCGTCGGAGCGCCCACCCGCGGTCGGGCGCTCGCGCGGCTCATCGCATCATGCCCAACGTCCCCTCCAGGCCATTACACACCATCCCCTACCCCGCCCGCGTCTCCACAACCGCGCTTTGTTCCAGCGTGCGGTGCACCGGGCAGCGGTCGGCGATCTCCATCAGCCGTGCGCGCTGATCCTCGTCGAGGTCGCCCTCCAGCCGGATCACCCGCAGGAAGCGGTCGGCCTTGGCCGTGCCGCGGCTGTCGGCGTCCTGCGCGTGCACCTTGTCGTGGCAGACATCGACACTGACATGGGTCAGCGGCCAGCGCTTGCGGCGGGCATACATGCGGATGGTCATCGAGGTGCAGGCCCCCAGCCCGGCGGCAAGGAAGCCATAGGGCGACATACCGCGATCGGTGCCGCCATAGGCCTCGGGCTCGTCGGCCAGAACGTGGTGGCGGGGCCCTGCGTTCACGTCCTGCAGAAAACCGTCCGGTCCCGCCTCGCTCACCCGCACGATACCCTCGGGCGCGCCCGGCGGCGGCGCGGGTGCCCGAAGGTGCAGGTACCGCCCCGCCCAGGCGGCGATCACCTCGGCGGCATACTCGGCATCGCCCGCGTCGCTCACGAGGTGATCGGCCCCGTCGAGGGTGACGAAGCTCTTGGGATGCTTGGCAGCCCTGAAGATCTCGGCGGCGTTCTCGATCCCCACCACCGCGTCGCGCGGCGCGTGCATCACCAGCAAAGCGCGCCGCAGGCCCTCGATCTTCGGGGCAAGCCGTTCGGCGCGCACGTCCTCGACAAAGCCCTGCCCGATGCGGATTGCCCGCCCGCCGAGCGTGACTTCGGCGGCGCCCTCCGCCGCGATGCGGTCCAGCGCGCCGCCGAAGTTGTGCGTGACGTGGCCGGGGTCGAACGGCGCGCCGATGGTGACGACCGCGCGCACGCTCTCGATCCCGCCCGCCGCTGCCAGCACGGCGGCACCGCCGAGGGAATGCCCGATCATCAGCCCCGGTGCCATGCCGCGCCCGGTCAGCGCCTCTGCCGCACGCTCCAGGTCGGCCACGTTCGAGGCAAACGACGTATTCTCGAATTCGCCGCCCGAATGGCCCAGCCCGGTGAAATCGAACCGCAGCACGGCAATGCCCGCGCCTGCCAGCCGCGCGGCGATGCGGCGCGCGGCGGGGATATCCTTGGAGCAGGTGAAACAATGTGCGAACAGCGCCGTGGCCAGGTGCGGCCCCTCGGGCAGGTCGAGCCGCGCGGCAAGCTCGTGGCCATCATGGCCCGCGAAGGTGAAGCGTTCGGTGGGCATGTCTTGTCCCCTGTCAATTCCGTCAGCCCCGAGACTAGGCGTGCCGCGCCGCAGCTTCCAGCATCGCGCGCGCCTCGTCACGCGATGGTGAGGCTGTGCCGCATTCGCGACAAATTGGCGGCAGTTTCCCCGGGCGCCGCCACCGGGCGTTAACCCGCGTGGTGCCATGCTGAGCGAGGGCGCAACAGGAGGGTGAGAGATGTCTTGGCGCGTGCGCACGAAAGGGGATGTCTGGCGGTTCACCGCAGCGATCTCCGCGGTCGTTCTGCTGGGCAGCCTGGGACTGCGCTTCGGGATGCTGCCGCCCGATCTCGCGGCGCGCACGCTTGTTCCCGGATCGGCGATGGCGCTGATGCTCGCCGCGCCGATCGCGTGGTTCGTGGGCCGCCGGATGCACGAGGTCCACCGCCTCGGCACGCGGCTCGAACACGCGATCAACCACGACCTGCTCACCGGCGTCCACACGCGCAAGGCGTTCTACGAGCGCGCCGGACCGATGACCGCGGAGGCCTGCACCGTGATCGTCACCGATATCGACAATTTCAAGGGGTTCAACGATCACTACGGTCACTTCGCGGGCGACCAGGCGCTGCGCCAGTTCGCCGCCATGCTGACCGCCAACTGCCGCGACGGTGATATCGTCGCCCGGTTCGGCGGCGAGGAATTCGTGATCGTGCTGCGCGACGCGGCGGCCGATGAGGGGCTTGCCGTGGCCGAACGGCTCGTGGCGCGCGTGCGCGCGAGCGCCATCTATCATGGACCGCAAACCCTGCGCCTGACGGCAAGCTTCGGGGTCGCGGCGCTGCCGCCGGGCGGCGACATGGACACCGCGATCCAGCAGGCCGACCGCGCCCTCTACCGTGCCAAGCACGCCGGGCGCGACCGCGCCTTTCTCTACGATCCGGGCTGTGACAACGCGGCGATCCCGATGGGAACGGCGGCGGAATGAGGGCGATGAAGGGGACCTCTGCATGAAACCTTACAGGCGTTGCCGGGCGGCGCCGCCAGGCGGCGGACATCGGCAATGGTGCGCTTTGCGCAGAGGTCTTTGACGGGAACACTTAACATAACGAAATATGATGATTGACAATATAAACATTCGTTTTGGTGATTAAAAGCGCGGGCCTATCTATTCTTGTACCACGCTCAAGGAAAGGACAGCACAATGCCCCAGGATATCTGCCTCACACCGGCCTCTCGCACCGGTCGCGTTCCCCGCTTTACAGTGACACTTGGCCTTGCGGCGCTGCTGATGGCGGTGATCGTCTCCGGTCAAACCCCGGAACCGCACAACGTCGAGGGGGCCGAGCCCGCCTACGAGGACTGGCACGGCAATGTGCGCCGGTCGCGCTGACCGGCGTCAGTCGCCCATCAGCGCCGCATCGAACGGATAGCGCGTCAGGTTCTCAAAGCCGTCCTCGGTGATGAGAACCTGGTCCTCCAGCTTGATCGAGAAATCGCCGCCAACCTCGCCCACCAGCGCCTCGACGCAGAGCACCATGCCCGGCTCCAGCACGTAGTCAAAGGCCCCCTCGACCATCTTTTCGGGGTAGGCCACCAGCGGCCACTCGTCGCACAGCCCCACCCCGTGCATCAGGCAGCCGTATTTCTGCGCCTGATATTTCTCGTCCAGAACGTGGGTGCTGCGGCTCAGCTCCTCGATGTTCACGCCGGGCTTCAGCATCTCCATGTTGGTACGGATGTGTTCCACCCCGTGCCGCATGGCATGGATCATGTCCGGGCGCGGGGCCCCGTCACCGATCCACCAGCTTCGCGAGATGTCCACGCAGATGCCGTAGCTGCCGATCAGGTCGGTGTCGAAGCTGATGATCTCGTTTCGTTGGCACACCCGCGGCCCGCATTCCTGAAACCACGGGTTGCTGCGCGGCCCCGAGGCCAGGAGCCGCGTCTCGATCCACTCGCCGCCGCGGCGGATGTTTTCGGCGTGCAGCACCGCCCAGATGTCATCCTCGCAGGTCTTGCCGTCGCCCACATTGGCGCGGGCGAAATCCTCCATCGCGCGCACCGCCCGCTCGCAGGCGTGGCTCGCGCAGCGCATGGCGCGGATCTCGTCGGGGCCCTTGACGCTGCGCGCCTTCTCAGTGACCTCCTCGCCCTCCATCACCGTGAACCCCTGCGCCTCGAGCGCGCGCAGCCCGTGGATCATCGGCTTGTCCACCGCCAGCCGCGTATTGCCCGGCGCATGTTCGGCCAGGATCGTGCGGACGTCGTTTGCAAAGACATCGGCGGCCACGTCCACCTTGTCGCCCCGGTCGAAATAAAACAGATCCGCGCCCGAACGCACCTCGGCCACCAGCGGGTTGAACGAGGACAGGAACGGCGCGTTCTTGTAATCCCACATCACCATGTGCCCGTCGGCGCACAAGAGCACCGCGCGAAACGGGTTATGCGCGTTCCAGAGCTGCATGTTGGTGCTGTCGGTGGCGTAGCGGATGTTCAGAGGATCGAACATCAGCAGCCCCGCGTAATCGCGATCCACGATATGCTGCGTCAGCCGCGCCCAGCGATAGCGGCGCATCGCCTGCAAATCCGGCAGCTCCAGCCCCGCCGCCGCCCATTCCTCATAGGCGAGGCGCGTCGGACCGATCTCGATCCGGTCGGCCTCGTTGGGGGTGTTGTCGCCGAGGCGCGCGCCGCGCGCGGGGTCGATCTTGCGGGTGTCGCGAAAGTGGCGGTTCATCGGTGCGGTCCTCCCTCGCCGTCAGATTGACAAGCGGCGGGCATCGCCCGCGCGCCGGATTGCGACGCGGGCCAATGTCGATTTTCGCCCTTCGTGACGCGGGGTCCGGCTTGGCAGGGCGATGCGCGCGGGCCATGCTCGCACGTACCCGGAGCATCAGGACCAGACCGCCCATGACCCCCCTCATCGCCGACTACGTCGCCACGCTCGGACCTCGGGCAGCGGGTCGCATCCGGGGTCGTGCCCGGCTGGAAATCGCGGATCACGGCAGCGTGCTGCTGAGCGAGACGGGGGCCGCGCCGGGCGCGCCCGGCGCAGAGGCCGACGTGGTGCTCGCCGCCAGCGATGCGGTGTTCCGCGCGATCCTCGCGGGCGCGCAGAACCCGGTCACCGCCTACATGACCGGCAAGCTGCGGGTCGAGGGCAACGTGCAGCGCGCGCTCAAGGTGTCGGGCATTCTCACCGGCTCATGAGCCGCAGCACCCCTCGCCCGTCTGTACCGGCGGGCAGGGCACCGTGCCGTAGGAACAGAACACGCAGCAATCGCCGGGGCGCGGCCGCAGGACCGCGCCGCAGGCAGTGCATTCGTGAAACCATTGGCAGGACTCGGTGGGCATCTCCAGATCCTCGGCCGCGCCGCAATGCGGGCAGGTCAGCGTGGAGACACGGCTCACTTGCGGTGTTTGCGACGCCATAGCGTAACCCCCGTGAAGATGACAAACCCGGCCACAACCGGCAGCAGCACGGCGTCGCGATAGAGCACGCCGGTCAGCCCCGTCAGGCCAAGCGTGCCCAACACCCACGGCAGCAGCGGCGTCACGCAGCACAGCCCCACGAAGGCTGTGCCGCCCAACCCAAAGCCCAGTCGCCAATCCGCCATGCGTCTTTCCCTCTGGTTTCCCTCTGGCCAATGCACGGCACAGCCTACATCCTGTAGCCGCTACAGCAGCAAGGGGAGATCGCCCATGGCCACCATCGGCGAGGCCGCCCGCCGCAGCGGCGTGAATATCGAGACCATCCGTTACTACGAACGCTCGGGCGTGGTGCCGTGCCCGGCGCGCGGCACCAACGGCCGCCGCGACTATTCCGAGGCCGACATCCGGCGGCTCACCTTCATCCGGCGCTGCCGCGACATGGGCTTTGCCCTCGCCGATGCGCGCCGTCTCGCGTCACTGACTGCCGATCTGCGCGCCAACTGCGCCGACGCACAGGCCGTGGCCGAGACGCATCTCGCCACGGTGCGCACGCGGCTGGCAGAGTTGCGGGCGATAGAGGCGGAGCTTGCGGCGCTGGTACAGGATTGCGCGCGGCGCGGGCGGCCCTGCCCGGTGCTGGAGAAACTGGAGGAGGGGCCGGGCAAACCCGGGTGACCCGCCGCGCGCACCCCGTCAGATGCGCAGGAAGGGCTGCGCCAGCCGCGGGATCATCCCGCGGAATCGCAGCGGCGCATCGGTGGCGGCAAGACAGATGCAATCGGCTCCGATATCGGCCACCGGCATGTGGTGCAGATCCTCGTCGGCGACCTCTAGATCGCCGGGGCCGAATCGGTCGGTCTCGTCCACGAACGCCCCTTGCAGCACCAGCGTCAGCTCGGTGCCGCGATGGCCGTGATCGGGCACCGCCGCCCCGGCGGGGATGTAGAGAAGCCGCGCCGTGGCCTCGCGCGAGGTGGGCAGGATCGCCTGCTTTACCCCCATGCCGACGGGTCGCCAGCGCACATCGCCCAGATCGCCGCCCACGTAATCCTGCAACGGTGCGGGCAGCCCACCGCTGCGTCTGCGCGGCCCGGGCATCTCGCGCACGGGCGCGCCATCGCGGATGCGCGCCATCGTGACGGTCAGGCTGTCCCCGGCCATCGCCACCGTCTCGGCCCGTTCCAGCACCGCTCCGCCCAGGCTCTCGTATGCCCCGAGCCGCGCGCGGCACTCGTCGCACATCGAGACATGGGTGGCCACGGTCAGGCCGAACGCCTCGGGCAGCGCGCCCGCGGCATAGGCCATCAGCAGCTTGTCGGTCAGGTGGTGGTTGATGTCGTGCATGGTCATGGTCGTCACTTCATTGCATGGCGCAGACGGTCGAGCGCCAGTCTGATCCGGGATTTGATCGTGCCGAGCGGCAGGCCGGTCTCCTCGGCGATCTCGGAATGGGTGAGTTCACCGAAATAGGCCTTTTCGATCAGCACACGCTGTTTTTCGGGCAGGGCGGCCAGCGCCTCGCCCAGGTGTTCGCTTTCCTGTTGCAGGACGAGCGCATCGGCCTGGTCCGGCTCGGGCTCGGGCCCCCAGGGAAGGTCCTCGGGCTCGGGGCGCTTCTGGCGGCGCAGCGCGTCGATGCGGCGGTTGCGCGCGATGGTAAAGACCCATGTCGCCACCGAGGCGCGCGCCGGATCAAAGAGGTGAGCCTTGTGCCACAGCGTCACCATGGTCTCCTGCGCGCATTCCTCGGCCAGCGTGGCATCGGCACCGGACCGCATGAGAAACGCCTTCACACGGGGGGCGAAATGCCCGAAGAGGCGGGCAAATGCCGCCTCGTCGCGCCCGTCGCGCACCGCGATCATGCACGTCACCCAAATATCGGTCTGCCTGGTCATCCGGTTCTTCGGTGCCACGTCGCTGTCCGCTTCCTTGCGCTTGTCAGCCCGCCACATAGCACGCGGCCCTGCGGGCGGCGAGGGGGGCGCGACGCGATCGGCGGTCGTATGGCAGGTGTCCACAAACATGCCACGGATACGCGCTCTGCGCCGGGCCGGATCACTTTGGCGTGTCGATTTCCCTTCCAGTCGCGCGTCATTCCCGTTCCAGCCCATTCTAATCCGTTCGCGGCCCCGGCGCGTAGAACGTGCAATCGTGACCCCAAGGGATTGCCGCCACATGCCCCACCCCGCGCAGCAAAAGATCGCCGTCATCGGCGCCGGCATCACCGGTATGGGGGTGGCCGAGCGGCTTGGCCCGCGCCACGCGGTCACGCTCTACGAGGCCGGGCCGCAACTCGGCGGACATGCGCGCACCGTGATCGCGGGCAAGCGCGGGGATCAGCCGGTCGATACCGGCTTCATCGTGTTCAACTACGCCACCTACCCCGAACTGACCGCCATGTTCGACCGCCTCGGCGTGCCGGTGACGGAAAGCACGATGAGCTTTGGCGCGTCGTTTCGCGGCGGCGCGTTCGAATACGGCCTGGACAGCGCACGCGCCTATTTCGCCCAGGGCTCGCGCTCCCTCGACCCGCGGCACTGGCGGATGCTGCGCGACATCTTCCGCTTCAACGCGCGTGCCCTGGCAGAGTCCGAGGCGGGCCACCTCACCATCGGCGCGCTGATCGACAGGATGCGGCTGGGGCGGTGGTTTCGCGACTATTACCTGACACCGTTCTCCGGCGCGATCTGGTCCACCCCGGTGGAGAGGATTCTCGACTTTCCGGCCCATGCGCTGGTGCGCTTCTTCAAGAACCACGGGCTGCTGGGCTATGACGAGCAGCACCAGTGGTACACCGTGCAGGGCGGCTCGCGCGCCTATGTGGACCGGCTCGAGGCATCCATGCGCGCGCGCGGCGTCACGCTGCGGCCCGGCACGCCCGTTGCGGGCGTGCGGCGGGATGCACACGGGGTGGAGGTGCGCGCCACGGGCGCTGACTGGGAGCGTTTCGACGAAGTGGTGTTCGCCACCCATTCCGACGACAGCCTGGCGCTGCTCTCGGACGCGGACGACACCGAGCGCAACAATCTCGGGGCCATCGCGTATCAGCCCAACGACATCACGCTGCACGCCGATACCTCGCTCATGCCGCGCCGCCGCGCGGTGTGGTCATCGTGGAACTATACCGAAGGCCCGGCAAAACGCGCGGGGCAGATCGACCTCACCTACTGGATGAACAGCCTTCAGCCGATCCCCGTGGACGATCCGCATTTCGTCACCCTCAACACCACGCGCCCGATCCGCGAAGATCTGATCTACGACCAGGTGACCCTGCGCCACCCGGTCTTCGATCTCGCGGCGCTCGCCGCGCAGGATCGCGTGCGCGCAGGCAATGGCGCCCGCCATACCTGGTTCTGCGGCGCATGGCTGCGCCACGGCTTTCACGAGGACGGGCTCGCCACCGGGCTCGAGGTGGCCGACGCGATCCTCGCCCGGGACACCGCCGACATGGCCGCCGAATGAGCATTGTCCGCCATATCGCTGGCCATACCTGGCACGGGCGCAAGGGCGCGGTGGAGAACGCCTTTCGCTACCGGGTGGATTACCTCCTGCTCGACGCCGAGTCGCCGGTGCGGGCCCCCCGCCTCTTTGCCCGTAACCGCGCCGGGCTGATGTCGCTGCACGACCGCGACCACGGCGGGCCGCCGGGCGACGGGCGCGGCGCGGTGTGGGTGCGCGAGGTACTGGCCGCCCACGGCCTGCCCGCGCCCGCGCGGATCGAGCTTCTGGCGCAGCCGCGCGTGCTGGGCCATGTGTTCAACCCGGTGGCCTTCTGGCTGTGCCACGACGCGGCGGGCGCGACGCCCTGCATCATCGCCGAGGTGACCAACACCTATGGCGACCGCCATTCCTACCTGTGCCACCGCGACGACCACGCGCCGATCACCGCCACCGACCGGCTGCACGCGCACAAGATTTTCCACGTCTCGCCGTTTCAGCCGGTCGAGGGAGAGTACGAATTCCGCTTCGACCTGCGCCCCGACCGCATCGGCATATGGATCGACCTGACGGCGGGCAATGGCGGGGTGGTGGCGACGCTGACCGGGCCGGTGCGCCCGCTCGGTCTGCGCGGCATGGCCGGCGCGATGCTGCGCCGCCCGTTCGGCTCGCGCCGGGTGCTGGCGCTCATTCACTGGCAGGCGCTTAAACTGTGGTGGAAGGGCGCGCGCTTCCGCGCCCGCCCCGCGCCGCCCGCCGACGAGGTCAGCCGATGAGCCATGCCGCGACCATAACCGGGGCCGCACCCGCCCCGCGCCTGTCCGGCTACGCCCTCTTTGCCGGGATGCTGGCGGCGGCGGGGCTGCCGGTCTATATCCACGCGCCCAAGGTCTATGCCGACGAATACGGCGTTTCGCTCGCAGCCCTCGGCACGGTGCTGTTTGCCCTGCGGCTGATCGACGTGGTGCAGGACCCGGCCCTCGGCTGGCTGGCGGCCGGCAGCGCGCGCTGGCGCGGCGCGGCGGTGACGCTGGCCGCGGCGGGGATCGCGGGCGGGATGCTGGGGCTCTTTGCCATCGGCCCGCCCGTCGCTCCGCTCCTCTGGTTCGCGCTGATGCTGACGCTGGTGTTCAGCGCGTTCAGCTTTCTCACCATCTGCATGTATGCCGAGGGCGTCGCCGCCGCCGACCGGCTGCCCGGCGCGGGGCATCTGCGGCTGGCGCGCTGGCGCGAGACCGGCGCGCTGCTGGGCATCTGTGCGGCGGCGACCGCGCCGACGCTGCTGGGCGGCTACGCGGGCTTCGCGCTGGCCTTCGCCGGGCTGGTCCTGCTCGCGTGGTTGTCGATGACCGGCCAATGGCAGGGCGGCGGCGGCACCGCGTCCACCGGCTTTGCCACCGTGCTGCGCGATGCGCGCGCCCGGCGGCTTCTGGCCGTGGCGCTGGTCAACGCCGCGCCGGTGGCCGTCACCTCGACGCTGTTTCTGTTCTTTGTCGAGAGTCGCCTTGCCGCGCCGCACTGGGCGGGGCCGTTCCTCGTGCTGTTCTTCCTCAGCGCCGCCTGCGCCGCCCCGCTCTGGGGCACGCTGGCCGAGCGCCGGGGCACCAGGCCCATGCTGCTTCTGGCCATGGCCCTCTCGATCGCCGCCTTCGGCTGGGCAATCAGCCTCGGCGCGCGCGATCTCGCAGCCTTCGCGGCGATCTGCGTGATATCGGGCGCGGCCACGGGGGCCGACATGACGCTCCTGCCCGCAGCCTTCGCCCGCCGCATGGCCGCCATCGCGCCGGGCGGGGCCGAAGGCTTCGGCCTCTGGGCCTTCGTGTCGAAATTCACGCTGGCGCTCGCCGCCGTGGCGGTGCTGCCCGCGCTGGAGGCAGGCGGCTTTCGCCCCGGAGCAGAGAACGATTCGCAGGCGCTGTGGCTGCTGACGCTCTTTTATGGCGGGCTGCCCTGCCTGCTGAAACTGGGGGCCATCGCGCTCTTGCTGCGCACAGACCTCGACGACGGGAAAGGATGACGGGATGGACGCGGTTGCACTGATCCTCCTCGGCGCGCTGGGGGCCCTGGCACTCGTGGCGCTGGCCACACGGCTCACCGGCTTCGGCGCACAGCGCCCCGCCGATTACGCCGACGCCATGCCGCGGCTCGACCTGCGCGAGCATCTCGACGGCCCGATCAGGTGCGAGGGCGTGATCTACGGCCCGCTCGGTCGCATGGCCTCGCGCTTCGACGCGGATTTCGTGGCCGAGTGGCAGGGAAATCGCGGCCTCATGCGCGAGCATTTCCGCTATGACAGCGGCAACCGGCAGGATCGCGAATGGCGGCTCACGCTCAGCAATGATGGTGCCATCCGCGCCGAGGCCGACGATCTCGTGGGCCCCGGTCACGGCCAACAGATGGGCGCGGCGGCACGGCTGCGCTATCGCATCCGCCTGCCACAGGAGGCGGGTGGCCATGTGCTGTCGGTCACCGACTGGATGTACCTTACCCCCGAAGGGGTGATCGTGAACCGCAGCCAGTTCCGCAAGTTCGGTATCAAGGTGGCCGAGCTTGTGGCCACCATGCGCCGGGTGGACACATGACCTGCTGGCAGGGCAAACGCTACTGGCTGGTGGGGGCGAGCGAGGGGCTCGGCGCGGCGCTGGCGCAGAAGCTGAGCGCGGCGGGGGCCGAGGTAATCGTCTCGGCGCGCAATGCGGATCGGCTCGACGCGCTTGTCGCCACACTGCCGGGGCGCGCCCGCGCCGTGCCGGTGGACGTGCGCGACGACGCAAGCGTTGCCCGTGCCGCCGGGGCGGCGGGCGAGATCGACGGCATGGTCTACCTCGCCGGCGTCTACTGGCCCATGCCCTCGACGGAATGGACGGCTGACGAGGTCACCGCCATGGCCGACGTGAATTTCACCGGCGCGGTGCGCGTGCTGGGCCATGTCGTGCCCGCCATGGTGGCGCGGGATGCAGGTCATATCGTGCTCACCGGCTCGCTCTCGGGGTTTCGCGGCCTGCCCGGCGCGATCGGCTATACCGCGTCCAAGGCGGGGGTCATGAACCTCGCCGAATCGATGCGCGCCGATCTGTGGCGCACGGGCGTGCGCGTGCAGCTTGCCAATCCCGGCTTCATCAGGACGCGGCTGACCGACAAGAACGACTTTCACATGCCGTTCATCATGTCCCCCGAGGCAGCGGCGCGCGAAATGTTCGAACTGATGTGCGACGACAGCGCCTTCCAACGCCATTTTCCCCGCCTTTTCAGCTATCTCTTCCGCCTGTCGCGCTTTCTGCCGGACTGGCTCTATTATCGCCTGTTTGCGTGAGATCAAGGAAAGGGCCTCTGCGCACGGGCAATTCTGTGGCATCATCGCGCGCGAGGAGGCCGACCATGCTGGACATCACAACGTACAAGATCGCTCAGGTCGTGCTCATGGCGCGCGAGCTTGGCCGCGCGGAGGGAGAGTTGCGCGCCTTCATCGACCGGCTGAGCGAGGAGGAGCAGGCCAGCCTCGTCGCGGTGATGTGGATCGGGCGCGGCAGCTTCGAGGCCGAGGAGGTCGAAGAGGCGATTCGCACCGCCTACGCCGAGGCGACGACGCCCTGCGCCGATTACCTGATCGGCACGCCGCACCTGTCGGATCACCTCGAGAACGGGCTCGACGCGCTCGGCCTGTCGGCGGCGGATGACGAGGACGATCTCATTCGCGGCGGCTGAGCGCGCGCGGCGGCGGGGGCGATTGGCCTGGAGGGGACGTCGGGGCGAGCCGCGCCGGAGACAAGCACCAAACGACCGCTTCAGGCCATTCCCGTCTCCATCGGGCGCACGACCGTTCAGCCCTCGTCCGTGGCGGCGTCCTTTTCGGCCTTGAACCTTCGCAGCCGCTCCATCAGCAGGGCGCGG
>NZ_JBHMEC010000020.1:0-20394 GCF_042430665.1 Roseovarius ramblicola
GCGTGGCATGACGTCAGCGGGGTATGGGGCCGTCACACCCGAAGCGCAAGTTGCGCAACAATGCCAAATGCCACGATGCCATCGCCGACCGCGGGGCACATGCCATCGTTCCACCGCGCAGGAACGCCAACCCCTGGAAGCCCAGCACCAAGGGTGCCGTGGCGCGCAATGAGACCCTGCGGGCCTCAAAATACCTCGGCCGTGCGATCTGGCGACGATGGAGCGGATACCACCGCCGGAGCCGCGTCGAGACCAAGATGCACTGTATGAAATTGCTGGGGCAGCGCCTCATGGCAAGAGACTTCGACCGCCAGGTCGCAGAAATCCATGTCCGCATCGCCGTCCTCAACGACTACACCGCGCTCGGCATACCCATCACTGAGCCCGTAGGATAAGTCTTTTTAAAGAAAGGGAAACTTCGTTCTGCAGACGATTTGTGCAACAGAGTCCATTCAGAAAAAGACAAAATCGATTGGGCGAACCATAGCCGAATAACTTGCATCAAGTCGCATCTTTGATCCGCCGGTACTATTGTCGAGGAGTACTGACGATTCGTCGCCGGCTCGCGGCACGCAAATTGGCAACGGTTTGCTTGGGGGATAAGAATTCGATGGACCGCACCAGATACGACAAAGCCCTACTCGATCCCACGGACATCTACGACGCACCGGCCGACATCTTGGCGGACGATACGCTTTCGGATGCCCAGAAAATCGAAATTCTGCGCCGTTGGGAATACGACGCTGCCGAGAGCAGCGTTGCCGAGGAAGAAGGCATGAAGGATAAGCGATCGTTGCTCTTGCGCGAGATACTTCTTGCTCTCGGATCGCTTGTTGAGGAAATGGACCTCGATCATACGCCGCCGACGAAGCAGGGCGGCCTTGACCGACGCGCCGTGAAATCCTTCGACGACAGATAGGTCCGAATGGATGCTGCATTCAGTCCCACCGGCCGTTTACGCAAGTCTCGTCGCCGGAGCGGTCACAACCGTCGGGATTATCGTCGTGCGGCGATTCAGCGATTGGGGCCGAAGCAACTCAGCCTATTTTGCATGTTTCGCGGCCGGCGTCCTGATTGCCGTGTCCTTCATGCACCTGATTCCGAAAAGCCTGGACATTAGCACCAACGCGCCGCTGATGATGCTGACCGGGTTCCTGTCGCTACATGTCTTCAACCGGTTTCTGAACACCAAGGTCTGCGACAGGCAAGGTAGTGCCGAGTTCGCGATCGGTGTCGTTGCCATGATCGGGATCGGGTTTCATTCGCTGATCGACGGAATGATCTACTCGGTTACATTCTCGGTCAGTTTCTTCACCGGGTTCCTGTCCGCCTTGGGGATGGTTCTTCATGAGTTCCCCGAGGGAATCGTCACTTTTGTGCTGCTTCTGCGCGGTGGGTTTTCGGAACGTAAATCCTTGTGGTTTGCTTTCTGCGCCGCCGCACTTACAACCCCACTGGGCACGCTGATTTCGATTCCTTGGATCAGTCAAGCAGCGCCCCAGTTGCTCGGCAACTTGCTGGCACTGTCGGCCGGTGCCCTGTTCTACGTTGGAGCAACACACCTGCTGCCGATGGCGGAACGCGAATCAAAAAAGCACTCGCTCGTTGCCTTGGTCGCGGGTGTGGCGACCGCGTTCGGCATCATACTCAGCACCGGTTGAATCCAGACTGCGCCTCCAGCTTGGGATCAATAAGTGAAGGCTATCACCGCAAACAGGACTGAAAGCAGCGCGGAAACCATGCCGGACAGGCCCAATGGTCGGATGATCGGCGGGGGTGGAGCTTTTCGTGCCATCAGGATCTGTGCTGAGGCGGAAACGACTGTCAGAGCCACGACGGCCGCGATCTTGATCCAGAATGCAGCCGTGAAACCGCTCCAGCCAGCGTAGATCGCATAGACGAGTGCGATTCCGGTAATCCACAGGACGGCGAGGGATATGGCCGATAGCCGCGCGACGTTTTTCTGAACCGCTGCGAACGCCTGTTTCACGTCTGCCTGCGATCGCGCTTGCTGGCGGCTGGCAGCCATGTTGGCGACGCCTCCGCCTATTGCCACAGCCAAGGCGACGAAGTGGAGAAACTTCAATAACTCTATCATGTTCCGTTTCCCAATGGTTTCCTTAGACTATGCGTGTTTGCAATCTCAGAATCAATTTGCCGCCGGAGGTCTCATCGCGGCATAGATGCGTTGCGACACTTTGTCAGAAGCTCGGCCAGTTCCCAAAACAGCACGGCCCGTGCCGATGTTCCCCGCCACGCCAATACCACATGCCGCGGGCAGGCATCGACAAGCGGGCGCAACTCGATCGCGTGCCCGGCCGCAACACCCGAGTCGACCGCGAGCTTAGGCAGCAACGTGACCCCCAACCCCTCGCTGACCATTGAGATCAGCGTCGGCAAACTGGTGGCCGAAAAGCTGTCATCCTGCCGGATATCCCGGTTGGGAAAGGCCGACAACGCATGCCGCTGCAGGCAATGTCCCCTTTCCAGCAACATAAGGCGGGCGCCCTCCAGGTCTGCGCCATGCAACTCTGTGGCCGAGCCGTCGGAATAGCCCACCGGTGCAGCCAGGACGTATCCGTCATCGAAGAGTTCAGCGGTCTCAAGGTCTCCGATATCGAAAGGCCGGGCGACGAGCGCCGCGTCGAGCCGACCGCTCACCAGCCCGTCGAGCAGCGATTCCGTCAACTCTTCGCGCAGAAAGATCCGCAGATCGGGAAACGCCTCGCGGATGACGGGAAGGGCCTTGGGCATCAGATAAGGGCCGATGGTTGGGATGGCCCCGAGGCGCAGATCTCCGGCATTGGGATTGCGCCGATCCGCGGCCAGATCCTCGATTTCGCGCGCAGCCAGAAGGATGCCACGCGCCCGCTCTGCGATCTCCTGCCCGATCGGTGTGATGATGACCGTGCGCTTGGTGCGCTCGGCCAGTTGCACACCCAGAACGCCCTCAAGTTCCTTCAGGCCGCTGCTGAGGGTGGGTTGCGTGACGTGGCAGGTCTCCGCCGCGTGCGAGAAATGCTGCTCATCCACAAGCGCGACAAGAAACCTCAGTTGGCGCAGGGTGATCATGAAAACCCCATTAATAGATTCTGTATATAATTACTATCCAAAACATTTATTTCAACTATATATTTCTGCACCCTATCTTCAGTGCATCAACAGCACTGAAGGAACCTCGACATGACCGATCAATCCTCCGTTCCCATGCCACGCCTGAATGAGCCGGCACCGGATTTCGATGCGCCCACCACTGCGGGCCAGAAATCGCTGCAGGATTATAGTGGCAAATGGCTGATCCTGTTTTCGCACCCGGCCGACTTCACGCCAGTGTGCACCACCGAGTTCATCGCCTTCGCCAAGAAGCAGGGCGATTTCGCCGCGCGAGACACGGAATTGCTGGGCCTGTCGATCGACAGCCACTATTCCCATATTGCCTGGATGCTGAACATCAAGGAAAAGTTCGGCGTTGATATCAACTTCCCGATTATCGCGGATCTGAATATGAGGGTCGCGCAGGACTATGGCATGATCCAGCCGGGCGCGTCGGATACTGCCGCCGTGCGGGCCACGTTCATCATCGACCCCGAGGGCGTACTGCGCGCGATGGTTTATTACCCGATGAATGCCGGGCGTTCGGTCGATGAAATCTACCGCCTGCTGGTGGCGCTTCAGACCGCCGAGGACAACGCCTGCGCGATGCCGGAAAACTGGAAGCCCGGTGACCCGGTCATCGTCCCGCCCCCAGCAACCGCCGAAGCGGCCGAAGCTCGTCCGGGCGAAGGCTATGACACGGTCGACTGGTACTTCTCGACCCGCCAACTCTGAACCGGCTGGGCCTGGCAGATTTTCCGGGCCCAACTCCAGATGCCTCATTTGTTTCAAGGAGATCTCCCATGACCAACGCGGCCCAAGCCAATATCGAGAGCCTGACGGGCATTCTGGCCCGCACCTTCCGGCTCTACATACAGACACACGGCTATCACTGGAATGTTGAAGGTCCGCAATTCGTGCAACTGCACCAGACCTTCGAAGAGCAGTACCAGGAGCTCTGGAATTCGCTCGACGATATTGCCGAACGCATCCGTGCCTTGGGTGCCTACGCGCCCGGTTCCGCCACCGCCCTCATCAACCTGGCCGGTGATGAAGCGTCGCCAGCAAGCACAGCCGAGCAAATGGTCGACAACCTGATTGCGGTCCACTTCGACCTGGCAGCCAAACTTCGCGATGCAATCGTCCTGGCTCAGAATGCAGAGGACGAGCCGTCAGCGGGCATGCTGGCTGACCGTTTGGAATGGCACGAAAAACAGCTTTGGATGATGCAAGCCAGCCGAAAGTAGTTCGTGTGCACCAACTGCACCGCGCCGATCGCTATAAAGGAGTCAAAACAATGTCCAATCCTATTGTTCATTCTTTCTGGGACCAGCCGACAGGCAGCTGGCAATATGTTTTCCACGACCCCTCGACCATGAAAGGCGCAATCATCGATCCGGTCCTGGATTTCGATCCAATGTCTGGCGCAACCTCGACTGAGAACGCCGAAGAAATCCTCACATACGTCCGAGACGTCGGAATTTCGATCGAATGGATTCTCGACACGCATCCCCATGCTGACCATTTCTCTGCCGCCGCTTGGCTGAAAGGTCAACTTGGCGTGCCGACGGGTATCGGTGAGAAGGTGACGAAGGTCCAGAAGCTCTGGAAGGAAATTTACAACCTGCCAAAGGACTTTCCGACCGACGGTCGACAATGGGATCGACTGTTCTCGGATGGCGAGGAATTCATGGTCGGAGAAGTTCCCGTTCGGGTCTTGTATTCGCCAGGGCACACACTGGCATCGGTGACGTATGTCGCCGGAGACGCCGCCTTTGTTCACGACACGCTGATGATGCCCGATAGCGGCACAAGCCGCGCGGATTTCCCCGGTGGCGATGCCGGAGCCTTGTTCGCATCGATTCAGAGAATTCTTTCTCTGCCGGATGAGACGCGCGTATTTGTCGGCCATGACTACGCGCCGGACGGGCGCGAAGCGCAATGCGAGTCAACGGTGGCAATACAGAAAGCCACCAATATTCATCTGAAGGATCACAGCGGAGAAGCCGCTTATGTCGAACGGCGGGAGCAACGCGACGCCACGCTTCCGTTGCCGAAACTGATGCTGGCGGCACTTCAGATCAATATCCGCGGTGGCAGCAAGCCCGAAGCCGAAGAGAATGGGCGAACCTATCTCAAAATCCCGCTGGACTACTTCGAGCCAAGATAGGTGGACAAAAACTAAGTATGGCTGCGCCACCATGGCGCAGCCGTCGTGTTTGAATTGCAGAAACCATCAGTCCCAGTTAGGCTTTTGCGCACATGCGCTTGCAATTGGGGCCGGTGGATTCATGACCAATGCCATCTCGAACAGCCTTCGGACACTCGGCCTGATTACCGCGTTCTTTGGATTTGCCGTGTCTGCATACGCGCAAATGCAGGAAAGCGATACGACAGCGGATCATTCGAAGTTCGAAGAGTTGGAGGGGCCGTTCGCCTCTGGCCCTGAAGTGACAAGGGCCTGCCTGTCCTGCCATACGGAGGCCGCCGAGCAGTTTCAGGATTCCATTCACTGGACCTGGCAATATGAACACCCCGAAACTGGGCAACTGCTGGGCAAGAGGCATGTCATCAACGCCTTTTGCGGCAACGTGGTCACAAACGAACGGCGCTGCACGTCTTGCCATGCCGGCTATGGTTGGGAGGACACCGAAACATTCGATTTCACGGCGCAGGACAAGGTTGATTGCCTTGTTTGTCACGATACCACGGGAACCTATGCGAAGTGGCCCGACAAGGCGGGCCATCCGATCTACGAACCGGTGGACCGCGTGAGCGCGCTGTCACCCTATGCGGCCGAACTGCTGCAGGAAAATGTCGACGGCACCATCACGCACATGCCGCCGGACTTGGCCAAAGTGGCCCAGAATGTGGGCACCCCGGGGCGAGAGAACTGTGGCAGCTGCCACTTCTATGGCGGTGGTGGTGACAACGTGAAGCATGGTGATCTGTCTTCGGCCCTGGCCACACCCGACCCGCATGTCGACGTGCATATGTCACCCGACGGCGCCAACATGGTCTGCACCGACTGCCACACTGCGCAAGGGCACGCATGGCCCGGCTCGCGCTATCTGGGCACGGTCAAGGATAACAGCGTGCAGATGCCAGGGTTTCGTCGTCCCGATGTTCTGAGTTGCCAAAGCTGCCATAGCGATGAGCCACATGCTATGGCTTCGCTGATGGGCCTGAAGCTCAACGACCATACCGATAGAGTGGCCTGCCAGACCTGTCATATCCCCGAGTTTGCAAAGGGCGGCGTCGCCACCAAGACGTGGTGGGACTGGTCAACCGCAGGGCAATTGAGGGATGGCCGGCCTTTCTCGTTGGAAGATGAGGAAACGGGACGGCATAGCTACCTCTCTACCAAAGGCGATTTCGAATGGGGCATGGATGTGGTCCCGACCTATGAATTCTGGAACGGCGTGGTCGAGTACACGCTTCTCGGCGAAAAGATCGACCCGAACGGCATGGTCGGCATCAACAGGATTCACGGTGGCGCTAACGATCCGGGCTCGGTCATCTATCCATTCAAACGAATGTCGGGCCGGCAGGCTTATGACGAGATCAACGAGTATCTGCTTTTGAACAATGTCTACGGCCCCGAAGGCGACACCGCGCTCTGGACCAATTTCAATTGGGAAAAGGCACTGGCCGCCGGAATGGAAGCAACTGATATACCCTATTCCGGAAAATACGCCTTTACCGATACCGAAATGTGGTGGCCCACCACGCATATGGTCGCCCCGGCCGCCGAAGCGCTGGATTGCCAGAGTTGCCATGCCAGGGACGGGCGACTGGCCAATCTGGCCGGTCTCTACATTCCCGGGCGCGACGGGTTCGCCCTGACCGATCGGATCGGATTGATCCTGCTGGCTCTTTCTCTGGCCGGGGTTCTGGGGCATGCCGCGATCCGAGTCGTCGCGGCCCGGCGGAAATGAGGAGGCGAGAGATGGCAGCAAAGCAGTACGTGAAGATCTTCGCCCGGTTCGAACGGTTCTGGCACTGGTCGCAAGCAGTGCTGGTGCTGGGCTTGCTCTTGACCGGCGCACGTCTGCACGGCCTGATCGGCGGTCTTGATTGGCAGGCAGCCTTCGGGCTCCATCTCATCATGGCCGGGCTGATCATCGTGTTGTGGATTTTTGCGATTTTCTGGCATTTTACCACCGGCCAGTGGCAGCACTACATCCCCACATTTCGCAACCTGCTGGCGGTTATCCGCTTCTATGGCTGGGGCATCTTCCTGGGCGAGGCGCACCCGGGCAAGCCCACGATCCACCGCAAGCACAACCCGCTGCAAAGGCTGAGCTACCTGTTTCTGAAACTGGTGATCAACCCGGCAATCTGGGTAACCGGCGTGCTTTACCTGACCGTCAATATCACGGGGTTAGACCTGTCGACGGTCGCTTGGGCGCATGTGGTTGCGGCGTATGCAATGGCCATTTTCGTGGTGATCCATGTCTACATGGCGACCACGGGCGAAACCGTCGGGGCCTACCTGAAGGCAATGATCACTGGATACGAGTGGGTCGTGGTCGACGAAGACAAACCTGCCTGACATGCATGCGGGGTGGGCACCGGCCGGCGCCCGCCCCAGCTGCCCCGCCGCGAAGGGACGTCACCCGGCGGACTCATCATCCTCACCGAATGATACCAGCTTGGCGCTATAGGTCTTTTCGCCAAGCCTCTCGATCAGGTCGAGTTGCAGTTCCAGCCAGGATTTGTGCCCCTCTTCATCCAGCGCGACCTTTTCGAACAGCATCCGGGTGCCGATATCACCTGTCTCACCGGCATGCATGGCCGCCTTCGTGTAGAACCCGATGGCCTCTTCCTCGTCCGAGAGGTCCGCCCTGAACATGTCGGGCAGCGTTTCAGCCTGCTGCGGTGTCTTCTCGAATCCGATCTCCGGCGCGGCCTTGAGGAACATGAGACGCTCGATGAACTGATCGGAATGGCCCAGCTCCTCCTGCATTTCCTCGCGCATCTGGCCGGCCAGACGGGTCAGCCCCCAATCGTCCAGCGTGTGGGCATGCAACTGATACTGATGCGCTGCCGTCAATTCCATCTTCACGGCCTGCTGAAGATATTCGATCGTCTTTTCGTTGGACATGGTCTTGCTCCTGGTTGATCTGGCAGTCCTGTTCGGCGGCCTGTTATGGTCGGCGTCAATCTGGGGGCTGATCCTCATCCCCGTCCGCGATGATGCGGGCATCCTCGCGTATCTCCAGCCACATGGCGTTCAGCACAGCGAACATCGCCGCCAGCGGCAGGCCGAGCAGCCAGGCAAAATACCACATATCCTATCTCCTTTCCTTAGTATCCGTGACCACCGCCGGTGATCTGTTCCTCGGTCACCTTGCCCCAGAGCACCTTGTAGACCCAGGCCGTGTAGGCCAGGATCAGGGGCATGAAGATCGCCGTCATCACCAGCATGACGAACAGCGTCTGGTGCGAGGATGAACTGTCCCACACGGTCAGGGAGCTGCTCGGATCGACGGTCGAGGGCAGGATGAAGGGGAACATCGTCAGCCCGACCGACGAGATGATCCCGAGGATCGCGATCTTGGACCACAGGAGCGTCGAGACCTCTCGCCCGGCGCGCAACCCCAGAACCGCAAACGTAATGCCGACAAAGCCCATCGCCGGGGCGACCGCGATCCACGGTCGCTCGCCATAGGCCGAAAGCCAACTGCCGCCGCGCGCAACCTCGCTGTAAAGCGGATTCGAAGGACCGTCGCGCACCACCTCGCCGATGATCGCATACCCATCGACACCAAAGGCCAGCCAGAGACCGGCCAGGGCATATCCGGCGGCCGCGACGATCCCAGCCCATGTGCCGATCATCCGGGCGCGCAGAGCCACGACCCCCTCGGCCTTCAGAGACAGCCACGCGGCACCATGCATCAGCAGCATCGAGAACGACACCACCCCTGCCAAAAGCGCGAAGGGCCGCAGCAGCCCGAGGAACTTGCCGTAGAACGTGCCCTCATACATCGGGAACAGGTCTTCGGTCAGGTGGAACGGTACGCCGAGCAAGACATTGCCCACCGCCACCCCAAACAGAAGCGCGGGCACCGCACCGCCCGCGAACAGAACCCAGTCCCAGGCGCGGCGCCAACGGGTATCCTCACGGCTGGACCGGTACTTGAATGCGACGGCCCGCACGATCAGCGCCGCGAGAATGACGAACATCGCCAGGTAGAAGCCAGAAAAACTCACCGCGTAAAGCGGTGGCCAGGCGGCGAAGATCGCGCCGCCGCCAAGGATGAACCAGACCTGGTTGCCTTCCCAGACGGGCCCGACGGTGTTGATGGCCACGCGGCGTTCGACATCCGTCTTGCCTACGAAGGGCAGCAGCGCACCGACGCCCATGTCGAACCCGTCGGTCAGCGCAAACCCGATGAGCAGCACGCCGAGCAGTCCCCACCAGATCACGCGCAAAAGTTCGAAGCTTATGAGTTCATACAGGATCATCTGACTTACTCCGCAGGTTCAGGGGCGAATGGCCCTTTGCCGTCATGGGTGCGCAGCCGATGCTCGTGCCTGGCCATCCACGCCTCGGTTTCCTCAACATCCTCGGACGGCCCCTTGCGAATGTATTTCAGCATTAGGCCCATCTCGATGATGAACAGCACGGTGTAGAAGGTCACGAAACCTGCCAATGTGATCAACAATTCCGCCACGCTGAGGTGGCTGGCCGACAGCGCCGTTGGTAGCACGCCATCAACGGTCCAGGGCTGGCGCCCGTATTCGGCAACGAACCAGCCCAACTCGGCCGCGATCCAGGGCGTCGGGATGATGATGACCGCCAGCCACAGCGCGGGACGCGGAAAATGCATCCCCTTGAATGAGGCCTGCACAAAGAAATACGCCATGACCGCGATATAGGAAAAGCCCAGGCCGACCATGATCCGGAACGCCCAGAACAAGGGCGCCACGCCTGGAACTGTATCCTCGGCCGCCATTGCGATCTGCTGCTCGTTCGCGTCTCGCGGATCATCCACGTAGCGCTTGAGAAGGAAGGCATATCCCAGATCGTCGGACGACTGTTCGAAGAGACGCCGCGCCTCGTCGGGGACGTTGCCGCGCGTCTCGCGGATCGTCATCAGAGCGTCGTAAGCAATGATGCCGTTACGAATGCGCTTTTCGGCCTCCTCTACCAGATCATTAATCCCCGGCATTTCTTCGGTCAGCGAGCGTGTCCCAATTAGCCCCATCACCCATGGAATTTCGATCGCGTAATGCGTCTCACGCGCCTCTTTGTCGGGAAAGCCCACAAGATTGAAGGGTGCTGGGGCGTCATGCGTCTCCCACATCCCCTCGATCGCGGCCAGTTTCATCTTCTGTGTATGCGTCGCCGAATACCCGGACTCGTCGCCCAACACGACCACAGACAGCGCAGCAGCCAACCCGAAGCTCGATGCGACCGTGACCGATCGCCGGGCAAGCTCGGTGTGCCGGCCCTTGAGCAGATACCACGCCGACACGCCCATTACGAAGACGGCGGCGGTGACGTAGCCCGCACTGACGGTGTGCACGAACTTGGCCTGCGCGACCTGGTTGAAAACCACATCGAAGAAGCTGGTCATCTCCATGCGCATGGTTTCGGGATTGAAGACCGCTCCCACGGGGTTCTGCATCCAGCCGTTGGCGATCAGAATCCAAAGTGCCGACAGGTTAGAACCAAGCGCCACCAGCCAGGTGACGATCATGTGTTGCACCTCCGACAGTTTGTCCCAACCGAAAAAGAAGAGCCCCACGAAGGTGGCTTCGAGGAAGAAGGCCATCAGCCCTTCGACCGCCAATGGAGCGCCGAAGATGTCACCGACATAGTGGCTGTAGTAGCTCCAGTTCATTCCGAACTGGAATTCCATGGTGATGCCGGTGGCCACCCCCAGCACGAAGTTGATGCCGAACAGCGTACCCCAGAACTTCGTCATCTGCCGCCAGATCGGGCGGCCCGTCATCACGTAAACCGTTTCCATGATTGCCAGCAGGATCGACAAACCCAGCGTCAGCGGCACAAAAAGAAAATGATACATCGCTGTCATCGCGAATTGCAGACGCGACAGCTCGACAATATCGAACTCCATCTTCAACTCCTTGATCCCCGAGGATCATCTAGGATTCATCATTCACAACTATTTGTTGCATCTTCCTTCCCATTTTGCCAGCTAACACTGATCCACATCAACTGCGGTGACACCGTCACCAATTGATCAATTCTGCAATGTAACCTTATCTGAGAATATGGAATGCTCCGCACCACGGTGCAGCGCCGCAACGATTGTCGCCCCGGGCAATGCTCGTCGAATGCCAATCATTACCCGTTCGGCGGTTGTTTCGTCCAGGCCCTCCGTGGGCTCGTCAAGCAACAACAACTGCGGTTGTCTGAGCAGCGCTCTAGCTATACAAAGCCGTTTAGCCTGCCCCCCCGATAGACCCGAACCACCTTCTCCAAGGCAAAGGTCCAGCCCGCCACGTGCGCGGATTGCCTGCTCCAGATCGACGGCCTTCAGCGCCTGCCACATTTGCGCCTCGGCGACGGAACCGGCCAAGGACAGATTGTCGCGGATAGTTCCGGCCAGCAGGGCGCTACGTTGCGGGACAACGGTCACGATCTTCCTCAGCTTCGCCTCCGGCCAGTCCTCCGGGCTTTTCCCGTGGAGTCGGATCCCTTCTGCCGGCAGCATCCCTGCAATCTGCATCAACAGATTTGTCTTGCCACTACCGCTGGCCCCGGTAAGCGCTACGGTGCCCCCAGCTGGCACGATCAGGTCGATCTTTTCAGTTCGGATTAGCAGCAGCGGCCCACTTTCGGCAACTGGCGCTGGCGCCTGCGAGGGCCCGGCGTCGGTTTCCTCAGGTCCCCAGACACGCCCGGCCGCGCTGACCATCCGCCCCAGTTCGGCAAATCCGCGCCGAAGCGGAAGCAAGCTTTCGGCCAGCGCGATCGCGACGAACAGCCCGATGACAGCGCGCGCCGGTCCGATTGCCTCTTGGGCCAACATCGCCCCTCCGGCAAGGAATGCTAAGGCAGTGACAATGGAAACAGAGGCCGAAAGCGCCGCACCTGCGCCACGCTCTTCCCGGTCAAGGACAGCCAATACCGCCCGCGCTTCCCTCTCAGAAGTGACGAGTTCCGCCTCCCGCTCGTTCAACCGCCCGCTCAGAATAAGAGCTTCTCGATCGCGGATCATATCAATGACGGACCGGCGCAGGCGTTGGTGGCGCGTTTCCGAATCGCCGGACGGCACAAGGCACCGCCGTGCCAGGCGCCAAAGGACCAAAATCGCAAGAAGCGCGTAGCCCGCCAGGATCGTCAGGGCCACCGGCCAACCGACCAGCAAGCCGAGCACCGCGAAAGCGATCCCATGCGCCAGTACAGCGGAGACCGAAGGCAAGAACAGCCGCAGAATAATCCCGTCCAAGGCATCGACATCCGAGATGATCTGTGTCAGCGCACCCTCGCTTCGCATTTCGGCCAGCACCCGTGAATCAGAGATCGCATGCCGCCGCAGAAGCGAAACCCGCAAGGCTGCCAATGCGCGCAGGGTCGCGTCATGGGTCAACAGGCGTTCACCGTAGCGGGCCGCCGTTCGGCCGAGCGCTAGAAACCGGATGCCGGCAGAGGGGCGGAACACGTCGAACGCGATGCCAATTCCGGCGAGACCGGCAAGTCCGGTAGCCGTAATGAACCAACCGGAGAGCCCCAGTAGCGCCGCGCCCATGAGCAGAACCACGACTGAAAGCGCCGCGCCTCGCAGCATGGCGTTGGGATCGGCCAGGATCAACAGGCGCGCGATCTTGAGGAGCGGCATCATGCCGCGACCTCGATACGGGCTTCCATCGCAGCGGCAAGCGCCCCATCATGGGTCGCGACAACCAGTGCGCGGCCCTGCCGCTTGAAGTCAATAAGCGCGTTGGTGACGCGATCCGCCGTTTCCTGGTCGAGATCCGCCGTCGGCTCATCAGCAAACACGACATCTCCGCCCATCATGACCGCCCGCGCGATCATCAGACGACGCGCCTCACCGCCGGAGACACCGCCACCTGTCTCGCCCAGCCGGGTAGTGAGTCCATTCGGCAGACGCGCTACGATCCGGTCGGCGTCGGCGACGCGAAGAGCATCCGTTGGCGCATCGCCGGTGCCACGCGGGTCAAGCCAGTCTCGGAGCGTCAGGTCCGAGAAATGTGGTCGTTGCGGCACGTATGCGACCCGCTGCCGCCATGCATCTGCCGTGGCATCGTCAAGCACCTGCCCGCAGACCTCGATCTCGCCGACCTCAAGCGGTACGAGCCCCAGAAGCGCGGCGATCATGGTACTCTTTCCCGCTCCGCTCGGACCCGTGACGGCGAGACTCTCGCCCGGTCCAAGCTGGACATCCGGCAGCCGGATCGTGCTGCCCGGCAATGCTACGACAGCACTTTGGGTTTTAATCGAGAATGCACCACGCAAGGGTGCACATCGAGTCGCGTTACCAAGGGGAGAAAGACGTTCAACTGCGTCGAGTCTATCCAGTTCATCCACCACCGCGTATCCTGCCGCCCGGTCATGCCATGCCGCGCCCAGATCCCGGAGCGGCTGGAAAAACTCCGGTGCGATCAGCAAGAGGAACAAACCTTCGCCAAGGGTGAGCGGCGTGCCCCAGCTCCCGAAATTGATCTCGCCGAGCAGGGTAAACCCCACGAAAACAGCCACAAGGGCGACCCCGAGCGCCGAGAACAACTCGAGTACGGTCGATGACAAGAACGCAATGCGCAAGACTGACATAGTCTTTCGGCGCAACTCATCAGCCCGGTTCGCGAAATCGGATGTGACCCGTTCCTCCGCGCCGAGCAAACGGATGTCCAGCATTGCAGAAAGCCGCTCCATGGTCATCTCGTTCAGGGTTCCGATCTCATCCATTTGCCGGCGCGAGGCAGCTTCTGCAGCCATACCCACCAACGCCATGAAAACCGGGATCAACGGCCCCGCGACAAGCAGGACCAACCCCGCAATCCATGACAAACTGAACGTCAGCGCAAAAAGCAGCAGCGGCAGCACCCTAACGCGCGTCATCGCCACGTGATACCGAGTGACCCACGGCTGCAGAAGCGGCAGCTTGTCAACCACCACCGCCGCAATGCCCGCCGAACCCATCGCAGATCTCTCACGCGCCTCGCGCCGGATCAGCACTTTGCGTTCACGTGCGATCGTCCGGTCGGCGGCGTCGAACAGCATCTGTCCCGCACGATGGTCAAGTGTCGCGCGCAGCAAGCCAACGATTGCAAACAGCCCTGCGGCAGGCAGTGCGCTCGCCAAGGGTGGTGCTTCCGCGACCCATTCCGCCACGCCCCAGGCCAGCGAAGCGGCCTGCAACGGCCACAACGCGCCGGACAATACCGATAACAGACCGGCCCAACGCAATTCGGCCGCGACCGGTGCGATGATTCTTTCCTTGGCGCGCGCGTTCTGCCTGACGACATCATTGCCGGGGTGCAGTGTCATGCTGTGATTGTATCACTCACAATATCGTTGAATTTCATTGTTTCGTCCCTCGCCTATGAAAGTCTTCCGACATCAAAACAATTGTGCCAGTGATCACAAGACTGATGACGGTTGAGCCGGCAAACCCGGCGCGGTTCAAATGGCTTCCCTCGCCTTTCTTGGCAAGTTATCCTTTCTCCGTGTGACCATAGCGGACCTTGCCATGATATCCGGGGAATGTTCAGAAAAGGCCAGTGACGAGGCGAGCCGGGCGGAGGACCCGGTTGATCTTGTTTATCTGCATTTCGATCGGATCAAACAGACGCTGCCGTTTCTCATTGCCGACTATGGCGATGACGGCGCGTTGAGCGAAGATCAAATCGAGAGTGTGGTACACAGTTTTCAGATGGACATTCGCGACGCCCGGAACCTTTCCGTCCTTCTGGGATACTCTCTGGACATCGACTCTGAAGTCGGCCTTGTCCGCGTAAAGCGAGAGCAAGGCAATTTCAAAAGACACCCACAAGGCAAGGACTTCATGAAAGTCTATGTCGACAACCACGGTAACGACATACTCGTTCGGCCGCGTGATAAGCGAAAGGTACCGGATGATCGACGCCTGAGCGTAGTCGAAAGCTGCTGCTATATTTGGCTTGATGCCGAGCGACCTCTCACGATCACGACCCGCCCAGACAAGCCAAGCTCCGAGCAACGCGATGGAGAGCTGATCAGGTTTATACAAACTGTAGTCAGCATGATTACAAAGCCAAAGCGTAAGATGAGTGGTGAGACACTGCGGCGTGACATCGAACGCGTACGCAGGCGTTTTCGACTGCGAGGTGATCTTGGTCCAAGTGATCGGCCCTAAACTGAACAATCAATACACTTGGTGATTCTCGGCGCTTTCACGCGATGGTCAGGGCATGACCCGCGAGCCCGAACACCCAAACCATTCGCCGGAGGAGCAGCACGTCACTGACGCCGCATTGGCGTTGGCGCGCCTGTTCGCGCGACAGGCGGCGGGGGACATGCAGCAGCTCGCGTCCGAGCAATCTGACGAGAGAGCCGATGAGCAAGACCAGTAAATCCGACTACAGCCAATACGGGCAAGCCGCGATGACGGTGAAAGACGTCGCGCGCAAGGACAACGTCTCCGAGAAAACCGTGCGTCGGGCCATCGAGGCCGGGCTTTTGGAGGTGATCCGCGTGGGCCCGGGTGGCCGCCTGATCCGCATTACACCGGCCGCACATATCGCCTACCGGATGGCCCGGAAAGGTGGCCAGTAATGTCCACTAATGTCTATTCAAATCAGCGCCTTGGGAGATTTCGGGAAGACATGCCCTCCGGAAGGAGGAAACTTTCCATGGTATAGTTTTCCCGAATGTCACCCCGTGTCCACTGAAGTCGTCCCGAGACCCACCATGACCAGGAAAGATGCACCCGAATGAAGATTTTCAGCCCCGAAGACCTGAGCAAGGCCCTGCTGCCGACCGGAACACCGATGTTCAGTGACCTCATCGCGCGGATCAAGGCCGACTCGTCCCTGGATGCCATCCGCAAGCGCGATATGGTCTCCGGCCTTCAACGGGTTGCCACGGCTCTTGGCATGGCGCCATCGAATGTGCCGGCGGCACCTCAATGGCTGCAACCCCGTCTGGAGGTTACCTCACACGCCGCACTCAACATCACGCAAAAGTCCTGGAAGAATCTGGTCAGCGATGCGCGAGCGGCCCTGGCCCATTGCGGGATCGTCAATAACCGCCGGAACCAACAAAAAGACCTCACACCCGGATGGCACGCCCTGTGGGAGAATGCCTGCAAGAGCGGAAAGGTTCATTCCGCGCTGGGCCGTTTTGTCCATTTCCTGGATCGCCTGGGCGTCCAGCCCGACGAGGTTGGTGATCAGCATGTGAAGGTGTTTCACGAGGCCCTGGTCGGGGATGAGATCCGCAAAAACCCCAAGGCCTCGCTGCGCAATGCCGTCAATGCGTGGAACCGCGCCGTCAAACATGTCCCCGGTTGGCCGCAGACGCGCCTTCAGGGGCTGGCCCCGAAAGTCGACAAAATCAAGCTTCCCCTTGAGAGCTATCCCTCAAGCTTCGCCGCTGACCTGACGCGCTTCAAGGAAACGGCCGGCCAGGTGAGCTTCTTTGATGAGTCGAATAAACGCCCTCTCGCCGCCGGTACGATCTTTGCTTATTCCCGGGTCCTGGAACGTTTTGCAGGCGGGCTTGTCCGGGCCGACGTACCCCCTGAGCGTATTACCGATCTTGGCGCACTCCTGTCCGAGGAAATGATCGAGACCGGCCTGCGCTGGTTTTATGCGCGCTATGAGAACCAAATAACGCCCGGCCTGAAAGAGATGATACTGGTTCTGCAGCAAGTCAGTCGCCGGCATCTCGGCCGCGCGGAACATCCCCTCCTCGACAAATACGCACAGCGGTTGCCAAGCAAACAGCCTGGCCTGACCGCAAAGAACCGCGCGCGCCTGCGCCCGATGATGGTCCCGGCCATGACATCCCAGATCATCAAGCTGCCCGAACTTCTGATCGAGCGCGCCGGTCAGGAGACCACGCACAAGGCCTGTCTGATGCGCGAAAGAGCGATTGCGCTTGCGATCCTGCTCTACTGCCCGATCCGGCGCGGCAACCTTGTCTCACTTGATTTGGATCGCCATCTGCAACGCCCCGGCGATGGCAAGGTTTACCTCGTGTTTCCAAAAGATGAGGTCAAGAACCGCCAACCGCTCGAGTTCGAACTGCCGCCGCAGCTCGTCCGGATGATCGAGCGCCACATCTCGCTGCGCTCGCCGCGCCTCTGCCCACCGGGCACGCCCTATCTGTTTCCCAAGCGCGACGGTTCACGCCCGATGCAGGCAGAACAGCTGGCCGACAGCTTGAAGCTCTGCCTGAAGCGCGAGCTTGGGCTTGACGTCAATATGCACCTCTTTCGCCATTTTGCAGCACACCTTCTGCTTAAATCCGCGCCCGGCAACTATGAGGCGGCGCGCCGTCTTTTGGGCCATTCCCGACTGAGCAGTACGATCAATGCCTATACGGGCATCGAGACCACAGAGGTGTCGCGTCGCTATGGCGAGATCATCGAGGGGCTGAAACAATGAGCGTGCACGTCCGCATCCTTCCGATTGATGACTGGCCACCATGTGATCAGGACTTGTGGCACCGTGCCATACGAAACGGCGGGCTTTTCGATGAGGTCGGGCCACTGGCTCACATGACCGAGCAAACCCTCGGCATGATCATGAGGGGCTATGGAAAATGGCTTTCCTGGCTGAGCAAGGTTCACCCGGAATTACTGTCGGTTCATCCGGCCGACCGTCTTGATCTCGAGACCTTTGTCAGCTTCATCGAATCCAACGCACATCTGTCACCACACACGCAGCATTTCTATGCCGATACCACGCTACGCCTGCTGAGCCGCTGTTTCCCGGATCGAGAGTGGGGACAGGTCAAGCGCGCTGTGCTGCTCCTTCAGGGGCGAGCCAAGGCGTATGTCAGCCACCGCAAAGACGGGCGTATCCTGTCCGGTGCTCATGTCTTGGGAGAAGCAATGGAGTTGGAAACTTCTGCACATCAAAGCACCGGAAGTGATCAACAAAGAGCCCTGCGGCAACGTAACGGTACGATCATCGCTTTCCTCGCGTTGATCCCGATCCGGCGCCGCGCCCTCACCAGCTTGCGCCTTGGCGAGTCCGTGGTCATTGACGGCGATGACCTGCTGATCGTGATGCGCCCCGATTTGACCAAGACCAAAAGCCATTGGGAAACGCTGGTGCCGACATCCATTGCACCTCTCCTGGTGCGCTACATTCAGTTGACACGACCTGCCCTCATGATCCAAGGCGGGCATGATCACAACTATCTCTGGGTTACGAACCGGGGCGCACCAATCAGTGACACCTCCATGGGAACGCTGATCCGCAATCAGACACGCAAGCTTTTTGGCGTGCCGATCTCACCGCATCTGTTCCGGGACATTGCCGCCACGACCATGGCCCGCGCATCGCCAGAAGCCGTGGGCAACATCCGATCGCTTCTGGATCATCGTGGCCACGAGACCGCAGAGAAGTACTATAATCACGCAACTGCGCTTGAGATCGGCCGCAATCACGCGCAGCTTATCGACAGCATCCGGCAGGGAGACTGATCATGCGGATTGCGATCTACGCGCGCTTTTCTTCGGCAATGCAGAGTGAGGCGTCGATCGAAGACCAGACACGCCTTTGCGTGGAGCATGCCGATCGGCTTGGCGGGTCGGTCGTAGGCACATTCAGCGACATGGCGCTTTCCGGGGCGTCGATGCACCGCCCGGGTCTGGAAAGCCTGATGAGGCAAGCTGAGCAAGGTGCGTTTGATATCGTTCTGGTCGAGGCGCTAGACAGGCTGAGCCGTGACCAGGCGGATATGGCGACGTTGTTCAAGCGCCTCAGCTTTCATGGCGTCAAGATAGTGACGCTGTCCGAGGGCGAGATCGACGAGTTGCATGTCGGGCTCAAGGGCACGATGAACCAACTCTTCCTCAAGGACCTGGCCAACAAGACGCGCCGCGGACTGCGGGGGCGTGTTGAAGCCGGGCGCTCGGGCGGCGGCAAATCCTATGGATACGACGTTGTCCGCCGGATCGGGGACGATGGCGAGATCGTCACCGGTGAACGGACCATCAATGAGTATGAGGCCGAGATCATCCGGCGCATCTTTCGGGAGTTCAACGAGGGCCGCTCCCCCAAGGCGATTGCGCGGAGGCTGAACGAGGATGGGCTCCCTGGCCCGCGCGGGCGGATGTGGCGCGACACCGCCATTCGGGGTCACCGGACGCGGGGCACGGGCATCCTGAACAACGAGCTTTATATCGGGCGCATGGTCTGGAACCGGCTGCGCTACATCAAGGACCCAACGACGGGCCGGCGTGTATCGCGCCTTAACCCTCAGTCGCAGTGGGTTGTCACCGACGTCCCCGAGCTGCGCATCGTGGAGGATGACCTCTGGGCCGCAGCAAAACACCGCCAGGGCGAGATCGAGAGCAGCCCGCGCGTACAGGGCATCAAGCAAAGCCGTTTCTGGGAGAAGAAGCGACAGAAGCACCTGCTTACCGGGTTGTTGAGATGCGGCTGTTGTGGTGGCGGGTTTGCCGCCGTGGGACGGGATTACGTGGCGTGCTCTGCGGCGCGCAAACTTGGCACATGCGCGCAGAAAAAGTCTTTCAAGCGGGGTGAGCTGGAAGCCGCAGTGCTCGATCTGTTGAAGGACCGCCTCATGCAGCCGGATGCGGTCGCCGAGTTCGTGGCAGTATTCACGAAGGAAGCGAACGGACAACGCGATGCACAGGCGGCCGACCGCAAGCGCGCGCAGAAGGACCGCGACACGCTCGCCAAGAAGCTTGACGGGCTGTACGACGCGGTTGCGAATGGATTGCGCACCCGCGGCCTTCTTGAGCGTCTTGAGGGAATGGAAGCCGAGTTGAAGGCATTGGATGCGGCGCTGGCCGCGCCCGCGCCATCCCCCGTGCGGTTGCATCCCAATCTCGCGGAGCAATATCGCCACAAGGTCGCCGATCTGGCCGCGACGTTAACGGATCCAGAGTTGCGGACACCTGCCCTGGAGATCATCCGCGGCCTCATCGAGCGGGTGATCGTTACCGTTGACGACGAGGGTCATGTTTCGCTTGAGCTTTTTGGGGCTATCACCGCAATGATCGAGGCCGCCCAGCCTGGTGCGCTGGCGGATGTTGACCATGGTTCGGTGGAAGTGGTTGCGGGAGTAGGATTTGAACCTACGACCTTCAGGTTATGAGCCTGACGAGCTACCTGGCTGCT
>NZ_JBHMEC010000021.1:0-899 GCF_042430665.1 Roseovarius ramblicola
ATCAGATCGGGCGGCGCATCCGCCTGTGGCGGGACACGCCGCAGCCCATACCCCGGCAGCTTTTCTCCGAACGCAACATCCGGCGCGGCAGCCTCAGCATCCGGCCCCGCCTGCCTGTAAGCGAGCGCCCGGAGCGGCTCGTCGCGCAGTTCATGGATGAGCGCACCTGGAGGCCCGGCGAGATCGCCGTCGGCGCGTTCTCGGGGCGCGAGCGCCGCGAGCGGTATTTCGGGATCGTGGCCCGCGATCATCTGTTGCGCGAGGTCGGCCATGATTTTCGCGCCTCGCGCTACCGCTCGGTGACGGTGTCCTTTGAAGCCGAACTGGAAAACCGGCTGCTCTTGCGGGGCGATCCGATCGCGCTGTCGCATTCGGAGATGACCGACGGCGTGGCGGTGTCCGTCGATGCGTGGGAGGGGCTGTCGATCGAACTGGGGCGCATGGTGGACCCTTTCGACACGACCGAACAGATCCTGATGATGCTATCGGCCCCGGATGGCAGCGTGATCGGGCCCTTTGCCATCACCGTGCCGGATGGGTCGGTCCCTTTCGAGGCCGTGACCATCGCACAGGAAGAAATGGACCGGGTGGTGGCCGATTACGGGGGCGATCCCCGCGTCTGGATCGCGCGCAGCCCCGCCCGCGACGAGCCGATCCGCGGCGTGATCGGCCCCGCCTCCACGCAACAGATGCGCCTCATCGTGCAGGAGGTGGGCGAGGAGCGCGACGGTTATGCGCCGGTGACCTGCGTGGACGATGACCCGCGCGCGCACGACACACCGGTGGCCGGGGATGGCACCTTGGACGGCGTGATCCAGGCCATATCGACCTATTTTTTCATGTCGCAGCCCTCCGGTGACAATGGAATACTCGTCGAACTGGCGGTCGCACCATCTGCG
>NZ_JBHMEC010000022.1:0-899 GCF_042430665.1 Roseovarius ramblicola
ATCAGATCGGGCGGCGCATCCGCCTGTGGCGGGACACGCCGCAGCCCATACCCCGGCAGCTTTTCTCGGAACGCAACATCCGGCGCGGCAGCCTCAGCATCCGGCCCCGCCTGCCGGTAAGCGAGCGACCGGAGCGGCTCGTCGCGCAGTTCATGGACGAGCGCACCTGGAGGCCCGGCGAGATCGCCGTCGGCGCGTTCTCGGGGCGCGAGCGCCGCGAGCGGTATTTCGGGATCGTCAACCGCGATCATCTGCTGCGCGAGGTCGGCCATGATTTTCGCGCCTCGCGCTACCGCTCGGTGACGGTCTCCTTTGAGGCCGAGCTGGAAAACCGGCTGCTCTTGCGGGGCGATCCGATCGCGCTGTCGCATGCGGAGATGACCGACGGCGTGGCGGTGTCCGTCGAGGCGTGGGAGGGGCTGTCGATCGAACTGGGGCGCACGGTGGACCCTTTCGACACGACCGAACAGATCCTGATGATGCTATCGGCCCCGGATGGCAGCGTGATCGGGCCCTTTGCCATCACCGTGCCGGATGGGTCGGTCCCTTTCGAGGCCGTGACCATCGCACAGGAAGAAATGGACCGGGTGGTGGCCGATTACGGGGGCGATCCCCGCGACTGGATCGCGCGCAGCCCCGCCCGCGACGAGCCGATCCGCGGCGTGATCGGCCCCGCCTCCACGCAACAGATGCGCCTCATCGTGCAGGAGGTGGGCGAGGAGCGCGACGGTTACGCGCCGGTGACCTGCGTGGACGATGACCCGCGCGCGCACGACACACCGGTGGCCGGGGATGGCACCTTGGACGGCGTGATCCAGGCCATATCGACCTCTTTTTTCATGTCGCAGCCCTCCGGTGACAATGGAATACTCGTCGAACTGGCGGTCGCACCATCTGCG
>NZ_JBHMEC010000023.1:0-22599 GCF_042430665.1 Roseovarius ramblicola
CCGATCAGCAGGTGCAAAGAGTAGCTTGATTTACGCCAGATCCTGTCCAAGAGACGGGGAGTAGCTCATTACTGTCATTGGGTGGCTCCTTTCCTTGCAGTCGATGACAACTGCACTTTGGCACGTTTGATGCCGGTGGAGCAGGAGCCATCCACCTCATCCGGTCTGGGCCGGGCGTGTCTTGGGAGGCGACCATGTTTTGCAAGGCCGCCGCGTCACCTCATGCGCAGGGCTGATACGACCAAGCAGCAGCAAGTGAGGGATTATTTCAACCCCTTCTACGCAGCGCAGCCGCCATGAGACCGGGGTGAGGGTGGGCTGGAAGCCCGTATTCCGAGGCGTCCCGGCCCACCCGGCGGCATACCTCCCCTCAATTCAACACCGGCCGCCGCTCAAGCTGCTCGGCCCGGTCGAGCATCCGCTGGACCACGCGCAGGCTCAGGGCGTTGGCGCGGTCGCGGTGGTGCTGAAGGGTCTCGATGATCGCGTCCAGCGCCGGTGTGGTCAGGCCGCGGGCCGCGCCCTCGCGCTGCGCGAACCCGATGAGGTCCGACAGGGTCAGCGGCGGCAGGACCAGTGGCGGGCAGCGGCTCAGGAGCGGCTCGGGCAGGCCCCTGCGGCTGTTCGCCGTCATGATCCAGCCGATGCCGGACATGTCGAACGGCACGCGGTAGAACGGGCATTCCCAGCGGGCCGCCGTCTTCGGCTCCATCAGCGCGAGGAGCGCCTCGGTCAGGTTGTGGCGGGTGCCGGAGGTGTCGCGCACGGCCCCCGCTTTCTCGAGTTCATCGACGATCACGATGGGGTTCAGAACGCGGTGGTTCAGAATCGTGTCCAGCGGCTTGCCAGCGCCCGCGTTGGCCCAGCCGCGCTGCATCCCCGCCACCACGAAACTCGCCGCCTCCGCCGCCGCGTCGACCAGCGTGGTCGGCACGCCGAGCGCTGCGGCCAGGGCGCGCGCCCAATGGCTTTTGCCGATGCCCGGCGGGCCGACCATGATCATCGGCGGCAGCCGGAAGACCGGCGCGCCCTCCTGCGCGCAACGGCGCATCGCGTGCCAAGCGACCTCCGTCGCCGGGGCCATCCAGGGCATCTGCGCATGCAGCCCCGCGGCAATCTCGTCGGCCCGGGCCTCGGTCGTGATAGTGGTGGCCCGGACCCCGTCCTTGATCGACGCAAGGCGCGCCTTCTCGTCGGGCTTCAAGTGGGCAGTGCCACTCGCCGCACGGAGCCGATCGACATAAGCCGTGGCGCGGCGATGGATGCGGGTGAGGTCGTGCTCAGAGATCGCTCCGGTCGTATCGTCCCAGATCTCGACCGTGTCGTCGATTTCGTGACCACGCAGGCGCATGAGGTGCTCGCGTAGTCGGGAGGATATGTCGGAGCGGTGCGGGACATCGCTATCGAACCGAGTGAGCAGGAAGGGCAGCTTGGGCGTGGGCATTTCGGATAACGATCGCAGGTTCAATGAAAGTGCGCGCGGCTCCTCGGGAGACCTGCGCTTTTACCTGTCGAGATACTTCTCCCCCTCCCCAACACCGAGCGTCTCCAGCGCCGTTGGGTCTACAGCCACGCCGTCGGGACGGGTCAGGGCGTTCGGTACGAAGGGGCCGCGATAGGCCACCACAGGCCGACCCTCTGGGCTATTCAGCTCTCCCTTCACTTCCCGGACCAGCAGGATGAAATCGACGAGGTACTGAGCCCCGTCGAACAGGGCGTCGCGCTCCGCTTCGGGCATGTCGACGACGGATTTCAGTTCGATCACCCGGTTCATGAGATCGACGAACTCCTGCTCGGTGAACTCTGCGGGCAGCTGCTTTGCGAATTCTGAAAGGGTCATTGGGGCCTCGCGGTCTTGAAATGTCTGACGCCGGGGATCCGGGCGCCGGGGAAGTGATTCCCTAGGCTCAAGGAAGCCGATTGCGCGGCGCCGGGCAACAGAAAGTTGCAGGGAACTGCAATATATCCTATTGATATGTTTGCGAAAAATGAAGTCGCCCCCGCGTTCTGACGCCATCGGACGCTCCGGGCCGACCAAGCCTTCCTTGGAGGGCGCGCAAGATCAGGTCGGGGGCACGGTCGCGCTTTTGGCGTTCATACCGCACCTTGCATGGCCGCCCATGACGGCTTGTTGCACCGTCGTCAGATATCGCGTGATCTGGTCAGCACTGGGATATCTGCGCGCCGATATACCGGCCCGAAATCCTGTCCGCCCTGCGAAAAAGGTACGACCGCGTGCGATGCGAATTTGCTTTTTAGGGTGTTGCGATGCAGCCCGCTCTCCGTTGCGAGTGTGGTCAAGGTCACGAAGCGTTCATGGAAAGCGGCAATATCATCGGCGGTCATTCGGTATTGTGGCCGCCCGGTGCGGGGGTTCATGACCTTTTTGGCTGGCACATGCCCCGCCTCGATCAGCGATTGAAATACGCGCCCGTCCCTTAACCCGACCGACCGACCGAATTCAGCCGCCGGCACCGTGTCCGACAGATCCGCGTCGCTTTCTGCGCGCACACGTGCCTCGGGAGGGATTATCAGGTCCACCTCGGATTTGGGAACGACTATCCCGTGAAACCCTAGGACGTCGCGCCGTCGCCCAACGCTCAGGCGGTTCTCGCGGATCGCGTCAATCAGGTGGGCGATCCCGGTTTTTCTGCGTTTGCAAGCGTGAAGCAATGTTTCCCAAGTCGCGTCATTTCCGTCGACTGAGGCGGCACCGGTCGACAGTTCAGCAACAAGACCCAAGCCATCGGAGACGCGCCATGGTTTCTTGACCGTTTCTATCCGTGTGCGGGGCACCAGAACCCCGGCATCCGTCAGCGCGATCAGCTCTTGTCGCGTTGCCCCCATGGCCTTGCGCATGGCGATCGGTCCGACGAGGCTGGGGATCTCGGCCAGAAGGTCGGCGTGCTTTTGCGCATCAAACAACTTGCGGTTCGGGACCCGGTCATCGTCCGGGCCGATTGCTCCGGCTTCGACAAGGAACTGGTCCAGCACTTTGACCCCGATCCCGGTTTCCCGTGCTGCGGTGCGTAGAGAATGCAAACGTCGGCTCTGAACAACCTCACCCAAAATTTCCTCGCCAGCCGCAACTGGCCAGTGGTCGAGAATGCACTTCCGCAGTAGGTCACGGAAGAAGTCAAAGCCATCTTCTTCGGCATACTCCCGATTCAAGCGGTCAAACAGTTTCCCAAAGACCTTGCCGGGCTCATCGAAAGGGCCGGTGGCCCGACGCGCAATTTTATCAAGTGCCGCGCGAATGGCTTCTTCGCCGTGCGCGATGGCGTTGAAGCCCGCCGCGTGAATATCACCAAGTGCAGGAGGATCGTGAGCCGCATTTTCACTCTGAAGGACTTCACCCAGAAACCGACACAACGTCGTTATAGCGAATACGGGGCTGCCCTTGAGCCAGGTGTCATCGGACCCGTTTTGCAGCCGCTTGTCCAACCAGAGATCATAGGTGGACGGGGTCCGTGCGGGTTCGTCGAACGCTCCCGACACGATGTCTGCTTCGATCTCCTGCAAGCGCGCGCCTATGTCGTAACGCGCTTTGGGGTCGCGGGCCTCCCAGAGAGGGACGAGAGGGTGGCCATGTTTGACGCAGAGATTCACCTCTCGCATTTGCCAGTGCCCGCGCATCACCATGGTTGACGCAGCTGGTCCCAGCGCCGCGGCCCCATCTTCGCGCAAGCAGACCGGACACCCGCGTATCACCGGGTTGCGGAGTGCTCTCGATATGTAGAGCTCACCTCGAAATTGCATCCGGACATTGCCGACCCGCACGCCCGTCCAAGACATGAGCTCAACCATGGCATCCGCATCAAGTCCGGCCCAGTCCGCAAATGCGCCGAGGGCCCCCTGATCCTGCTGGAGGAGCGTCTTGAAGGGGGCTCCCATATCGTAGGCAAGTTCAGGCGCCGTCGTCTGCCAGGTCGCTGCAAGACGCGCCAGGTAGGAATACAGGGTTTCCCTCGGCGCCGGATCGGGATTGCGTATGGGCAGACCGGTCATTCTGAGCGCTGCTCAGATAGCCGTGGTCGGAAAAGGTGTGGGAAAAATTCAATGCACAGCATGCAAATGCGGTTTCTTCACGTCCAGTTCCAGATAACGATGCCAAAGCGGCGTCGTGGTGTATACGCGCTCTGTGAGTTTTCGTCCCAAGTCCCTGTTTTCATCGAGCAAGCCGGCCCACACCAAAGGCTTCAGAACGCCGTCGTAAAGCGCGTTTGTACGCGGATCGTAGATGTTCTCGATCGTGTCAGGTCCGTAAAGAATCTCTGTCAGCGCTTTTCCGGACACCCCGACATGTGCTTCCAAATCAAGCACATTCAGCCATATATCCCATGTCCCGGCTATTCCTCTATTTAGCCGGTGATACTCAAACTGATCATTTTCAAAGACCATATTCCTAGTGATCGCGTCAAAGCTCTTGTAGCGATTTTCGAAGAGATCTTTTCCGGCTCTCGTAAGCCGCAGATGGCCTTTGTAATGACGAAACAGCCCCATCTCCCACATGAGTTGGCGTAGCTCACAGAAGGGTTGAAAATGATATTCATCGGCGATTTTTATAGGCATGAACCCGTTGTAGATTTCGCGCTCGGTCCAGTCTGGCCATTGAATGCTCGAAATTGCGTCCGCCACGAGGGCACGTCGCAGGGCCTTCGACTTGGTCAGCGGGATGCCCTTGGGGTTCTCCTCGAACTGCGCTGCTAGGAAGTCGACGGTCCGCATGACCGGGGAGGTTTCAAGCAGCGGGTCGTCCGCTGACATTGTCTTGAAGCCATACATTCGGCGCACCCCCTGCGTTCTCAATTATGTCGGGAAAGACTGAAATCCCCCTTCGGCGAAGGCGGGCAATTGACACCCTACGAGGTCAAGTCCTCCTCGACGGATTCGAAATTCAGCATGGCCGACCGCAGGCTTTCGACAATCTCACCGGCCAGGAGCTCGGGTTCCGGAAGGTCTTCGAGGTTCGTCATGGACGCATCACGCAGCCAGAAAAGATCCAGGCTCGCCTTGTCGCGTGCCAGCAGGTCCTCCCGGTCAAAAGCGCGCCAGCGGCCGTCCGGGGTATCCTCGCTCCAGGTCGGTGCGCGATCGTGCCGGTTTCCGGGGTTGTAGCATTCGATGAAATCCTGAAGGTGCGCGTAGGTCAGGGGCTTTTGCTTCAACGTATGATGCACGTTGGTGCGATAGTCGTAATACCACACCTTCGCGGTCTGCGGGTCCGGGCTGGCCGCTCGGTTGTCGAAGAACAGCACGTTCGCTTTCACGCCTTGCGCGTAGAAAATGCCGGTCGGCAGGCGCAGGATCGTATGCAGGTCGGTGGTCTGCAACAGCTTCCGGCGGATCGTCTCACCCGCGCCACCCTCGAACAAGACGTTGTCGGGCACCACCACCGCGGCACGCCCTGTCGTCTTCAGCATGGTCCGGATGTGTTGGACGAAATTGAGCTGCTTGTTCGAGGTGGTCGCCCAGAAATCCTGACGGTTGTAGGTCAACTCGTCGGTATCCTGCGCGCCTTCCGCGTTGGTGAAGCTCATCGAGCTTTTCTTGCCGAAGGGCGGGTTGGCCAGAACGTAGTCGAATGTCTCGGACGGCGGCGATATCAGGGCGTCGGCGGAGGACACCAACGTATCCCCGGTCATTTCCCCGATCCCGTGCAGGAACATGTTCATCAGGCACAGCCGCCGCGTTCCGGCGACGATCTCGTTGCCGAAGAAGGTCGCGTATTTCAGGAGAGCTTTCTGGTCCTTGTCGAGCGCCTGATTATCCGTGTCTGTCAGGAAGTCATGCGCGGCAAGGAAAAAACCGCCGGTCCCGCAGGCCGGGTCGGCAATCGTCTTGCCGGGTTCGGGGCGGATGCACTCCACCATCGCCCGGATCAGGGCGCGGGGTGTGAAATACTGGCCGGCGCCTGATTTCGTATCCTCGGCGTTGCGCTCCAGCAGCCCTTCGTAGATGTCGCCTTTGACGTCGGCACCCAGCATCACCCATTTCGTGCTGTCCACCATGTCGATCAGGCGGAACAGTTTGGCCGGGTCGGTGATCTTGTTCTGCGCCTTGGTGAAAATCTGGCCAAGCATGCCTTTTTGCTCGCCGAGCTTGCGCAGCAGGGTGACGTAATGCGCTTCCAGCTCCGCCCCGCGCCGGGACGTCAGACTGCTCCAGTCATATCCTTCGGGAATGCCCACATCGCGGTTGTAGGGGGGCTTGGCGTATTCGTCCGCCATCTTGAGGAAGATGAGGTAGGTCAGCTGCTCCAGATAGTCGCCATACCCGACGCCGTCGTCACGCAGCGTGGTGCAGAAACTCCAGACCTTGGAGACGATGGGGGCTGTGGTCATTATGATTACTCCAGGTCAATCCAGATTTGAGCCGCCATGCCGGCGAGGTGTTCGCCGCGTTCACGGATTTCCGTCTCAGTCCAGCGATCCTTCTTGGCGAACCATTTGTTCAGAAACAGACCTGTGTGCTCCCCGAACTTTTCTTTCTTCGTGCTGAAGCCAGAGTTACCGGAAGAGATATTCAAGCCCCCAGTCAAAAGCGTCAGATTTCCCAGAGAGTGGACAAGCGTTCGACGCGCGACAGCATCCGGTTCGTCAGAGTAGACCTCCTGGGTTTGCCCATCTGGGAAGGGCCATTCGTCCGTCCACGTTTGCGGAAGAACGTGTTCGACCCAAAGGCCAGTGGGCTTTGTCGCGCCCTCTGCCATGTTTGAACGGCTGGCCATTTCCAGCTCCCACAAGATATCGATCAAGCGCGTCCGAGGCGCGATGCTGTAGGCGTTTCCATCCAGGATACCGCGCCGGAATTCGTCGTTGCGCGGGAAGCGGGTGCTATCGCCGGGCCGCTCGTGAAAGTATCCCCGAAACGCTTCCACCGAGGGCCCTTCGCGCAGAAACACCTCTGCGATGGACTGGAAAACCTTGTTGAGGTTCTTGGTCGTCAGCCCGCACATCGCGCGCCGTGCAAGAAAAGAATAAATCAACTGGGTAAGGTGTATCTTCTCAGATGCGGGCAAATCAGAACCACCGATCTGCATGGCAATAGGGAACACTGTTGTCACCTGCCACTCGGCCAATTTCCGCCCCAGCCAATAAAGAGCTTGGTCTTCCTCGGCACGTCCTTCTAGCGTCTCATAGAGAGGTGCATACCGCTCCAGCAGCTTGAGTTCGTGCTCCACATCATCGAACCGCGGCTTACCCTTTGGCGCGGCGAAAGCCCGGTATTCTGCATAGAGTTCGCGCACCGAGATTTTCTTACCCGTCTCAGCGGTCAGCACATGTGCTAGGAAATGGTCCAGACGCGGGCGGCGCGGGCGCGCGTTTGGTGCAGGCTCCCGCCACCACATGTCGTCCAGAGGGTCCCACAGCTTGGCATAAAGGTCCTCTATAGGGGCCTCCTGCTTTTCCGCCCGGTGGAAGATGTTGTTCCGTACCAGATCCATCGCGAGCAGCGGCTCGCCTTTGCTGTTAAGGGTTTCAAAGATCACCTGAGCATCGTCGTTTTCACCCAAGGTGATGACCACCAGTTTCAGCCGATCCAGAACGGCACTGAGTAAGGCTTCAAGCCGTTCTTCCAGCACTTCAAGTTCGACTTCATCTTCGCTACCGGTTTTGCTCTCGCCTTCCAGATCAAGTTCGCTGTCTTCCTCTGGACCGTGAAACGCAAACTCCTCGATCCAAGAGCAGAATAAGTGGTAAGCGCGGAAGGCCGGAAAGCTGGTGTTCTTGGGAACGCGCTGACCATGGAACAGCTTCCGGTGCTTTAGCGTCACATCCTCGTAAGACATCTCGATAATGTCGTGGAAGATGTCGCGGTCCGATGGGGTCGGGGTCAGTTTGAACCGGGTCAGTGGGTCCTTGTCCTTGTTCTTGGGCTCGTTGAACAGGTAGCCATTGATGTGCCCCATCAGGTCTTCAAGATCGTGATCCCGCGCCACTTCGCGCAGCGCCACCAAGAAAATTTGGAATGTCGTCAGCCGCTGTTGGCCGTCGACCACTTGCACGCGTGGCGTACGTGCGATCTGAGAGCCTTCATCGACCGGCGATAGGATTAGCGCGCCCATGTAGTGTTCGAACTTGCCTCCCCCGTCCAACACCTCGGCGGCCTTTGCCGACACATCATCCCAGAACGGCTGAAGCCGTTTATCACCCCACTGATACTTCCGTTGATACAGCGGTACCATGAAGCGGCGGGCTTCTTTCAACACGATTTCTACGGGGTGATCTTCTGCGTCCATGAAATGGCCCTCTTGTAGTGAGATCGATACCGGTCGCCACACCTTCGCAATCTTCTTGTACGCTTAGCTTAACGTCCTCAGAATTCCGGGAACCCAAGCATAGTGGCGATATCCATCGAGCATTCGGCGTGCAAATGACGACAGCTCAGCGTTTGGAAGCATCATTTCTCCTAGCAATCGGACATTTTCTTTGAAGGCACTGTCAACATCAGGGTCGCCAGCCTCAGTTTTTGGGAACAAGCGGTTTGTGGTTTCAACAATACTAGTTATCTCCGCTGCCAAAGATAAACGCTTATCGACAAGGTCTTGATGGTCCAAGTGGTAAAGTCGTATTGATTCTTCCGCTCTGCGATGGCGGTTAGCGTGCTGGTCGCTTGTAAACGTCGGTATTGGCCTGCCGTCATCGGTAAAATCAATTAGGCTTGGTTCATCAGATTTATATGGATCAAGAAGAACAGGTGCTTCATTGCATTCCTCTTCGCAGCAAGTTGCGCGGTTTTCCTCAATAAGTAAGGGAAAATAATCCCCTTTACCTCCGGCTCGCCCATTTTCGATGTCTTTACGCCTGCTGTTGCAATAGGTGCACGCAAAGCGGAAATTAAGTGGATCGAATGCAGACCAGGGATAGTGTTTTTTTGGTCGAAAGTGATCGACAGCATTGTCGGATCTTATTTGCTTTACCTCGCAGTAGAAGCACTTTTCATATGAAATCTTTTTCAGGCAAGGTTTGCACTCTTGCCACAGACTTGCATAATTGTTTACTTCGGAAGGTCCCGCATCGCGAGCAGCTTGTGCCCGGTCCTCCCAGCCTTCGGGTAGTTCCAACAAATCCTTATTAAGAACTCTCACTATCGCCTCCGTTATTGTTGGGCGACAGCGCCTCCTTTACTAAACGTTCAGCTTTCGGCGCATCATCCGGAGAGCCGAGTGTCTCCAGGTCGGATCCATCAGCAGAACTCAACATTTTGTGAAGCCTTTTGGCTTCTTCCGGGTCGCGGACTTGATATCGGAATCCGTAACCGTCAAGCTCATGCGTAAGCTCACTGAGCCGTCGTAAGTCTTCTGAACTCAAGTCCTCTTGCGAACTTAGTTTGCGTTTCTCCTCAAGAAGGTCCTGCGTGTATGTGTCTAAAGCGGCATTGAGGTCGAACAATTCACTCGTGACGACACCAGCATAACCCATGCCTCGCGGGTGCGTGTCTGGTTCAAAAGCGATAATCGCATATGTTTCCGGATCTCGTTTGAGGATTTGGACTTGTTCTTTGACAAGCTCGGCTACAGCAATTGGATTATGCGTCGCCAATAGCACATGGCTGTTTGGCTGCGCTCCACCGTCATCCGTCAAAAAGTCGCGGATATGTTGAATATATTCAACGCTCCAACGCGGGTTAAGGTGTGTGTCCGGCTCATCCAGAAGAAACAAGCTTTCTTCTGCAGAGGTGAATTGCAATAGGCCAAGCACTGTCAACAATTGTTGTTCACCTTCGCTCAATTCGCGGAAGGTCACAGATCCATCATTCTTCTTCAGTTTGACCCGAATGCGGACCTCGTCGATCAAATCCGAAACATGTGTGCTCTCAAGATCGCGGAAAAATTCTGCTGGTGTCTTGTCTTCCGCCAATTCCCGCAGCGCATCAACGTCTTTCGCAAAGAGATAGAGATATTCCTTCGTTCTCGTTCGCCCGATGTCATAGTTTTCTCGGCGTTTGATCCGAATGGGTGCAAGAGAAATGTCATAAAGCTTGGCAAGGAAGTCACGGACGATACCACGAGAGTTCCAGAACCGGGCGTCACCCTCTTTCGACTTCCAGTAGGGCTGTTTGAGCACAAACAGAACGGACTCGATGCCGCCGTCCTGCAATCCCAGTTGTTTTTCTAGAAACGCGTTGGTGCGGTCGGTGTTATTCACGATGAAGGACAGGAGCACAAAGTTGCTGTGCACTGGTTCCGCGAAAAACATGCGCTTGGTGCCTGGGTCTTCGCCGGCACGCAATTTTTTGTCATAACTCTCCAGGTAGGCTCGGAAGAGCTCGCTCATCCGGCGGCTCTCGCCTGAATAATATCCAAAGAGAAATTGTGGCAGGTATTGTGAGTCTTCCCCGACGAGTTTCGTGCGGCTGATAGTCGTCCCGCCGATCTTTTCGAAATCGGCACCTACCTCAAAAGAAGTTGGTTGTTCATCGATCGCTATGACCTTGGCTCGGTAGGGTTCTTGTGACCGTTCAGGATCGGCATCAATGAAAACCCAATTGACGCCGATCTGATAGGCAATGCGATATTTCATCGAGGGGAAGCGCTCACCCATGATCAGATCGCGGAAGATAACGGTTAGCGCCTCTAGGACGTTGGATTTACCCGTACCATTGCGCCCGATAACGACTGTGATCAGGTTGTCCTGCGCGAAATCGATCGTCAGATCCCGCAGGTTCTTGTAGTTGTCGATCCACAGCCAATCGATGCGCATTAGTTCGCCTCGACTTCGGCCAAACGCAGCCAGTCCTCATCGCCGCGTCGCTCGATCTCGATCGCGGAGCTTTCGACGTATTGCTTGAGCTGGTGGTAAAAGGCCTCGATGTCATCGGAAGAAGCCCCGTCGCCAAGGCCGAGGCCCTCTGCCGCTTTCGATGCTGGTATCCAGGATTTCTCCTGTTTCAAAACGTCTAGAAGATCGGTCAAAGTTGGCCTCCTTGGTTTTTCTACCCGCACGGGCCTTGATTTTCGCACCGCTTTCGCAGTTTTTTCGCGCTCTTTCTTCTCGACCTTCATCCGCTCCAGCAGGGCCGAGGCGGGTTCGTCGTCGGGGTTCTGGGGGACGAGCTGGCCGGAGAAGGCTTTTTTCAGGATGGATTGGCGCAGGGCGTCAGCGAGGGTGAGGGCGGCGTCGATCTCGGCTTCGAGCGCGTCGGCGGCTTCGAGCCGGGAGTCGAGGATGCGAACGATTTCGGCTTGTTCGGCGGGGCAGCAGATGGGAACTTGTAGTTCCTGCAGCTCCTTCGCGTTGATGTTGTTGACGCCACTGGTTGACTTTGCCTTGCTCTCGATTTGGGCACGCACGTTCGGTTCCATCATCAGATAGACGAGGTTCTTAGGAATCAACGAGCCGGGTATGGGACGAAGCCGGATCAGATAGCCTGCATAGACGAATTGCGTGTCAACTGGTCGAACCAATGCTGGCTTGCCGACCAATGAAAGGCTTCCATTCGACCGAATGGTCAGTACGTCGCCTTCGATCAATTGGTATTGCGCAAGTTCGGCATCGTCGAGGTTGGCCGATTTGAGGTCGGTCGCGTCTATTACACCTGAGGCAATGTTCGGAATGCGGAGGACACCTTTGCTACCAGCATTGTAGTCGCTTTTCTTCGACGTTCCGTACGAGGGTTCGTCGATCAGCAGGCCGAAAGGTAACACGGTCCACCCGGGAATGCCGATATCAGATGCTTCGGCTGGAATGTCTCGAGGCCGCTTTGGCTTCGCGGGTTTCTTGCCGTTCTCCCCATCGGCGCGCCACTGAGCGAGGGCGTCTTGCCAAGCTTCGAGGGCGACTTTGTAGCGGGTGTCGCGTTCGGCTTGGATGCGGGCGAGGAGGGTTTCGGGGGCTTCCAGTTTGTCCGCGTTCCGCGCGCGCCAGTCGGCGGTGAGGCGGCCTTCGAAAGCGGATTTCAGCAGGGACTGGCGGTAGAGGCCGAGGGTGGCGCGCGCCGCTTGCAGGCTTTGGACCCCGGCGTCGATCTCGTCGAACATCGCCTCGATCTTCTCCACGATGCGGCGTTGTTCGTTGGGGGGCGGGACAAGAATTTCGAAATCACCGATCTGCTCGAAGTTAACGCGGGGTCTGTCCCCTGCGTTCAGACTACTCGCGAAGTTCACGAAATCTCTTGCGTTTAGCCGATGACGCAAAAAGGCTGGGTAAATCAGTTCGTTGCCGCCAAATATTATGAATTCGGCTGATGCGAGGCCATCGAACTTGGGTTGAGCGACCTTGTTTAGATATGGGCGAAGGCGTCCATATAATACGTCATTCTCGAAGAACCTGGCGGCGTTGCTTTTCAGTTCTGAGGCTGGAACAGACCCAAGAATTCGGGTTGTGTGAGCTTCCACATGATCCATACCGATGAACGGCAGCTCTGGAAATGCGGAAGGCGACACCTTCTCGCCGCGAGGTGTGATGAAGTCTGACAACGGACCAATGGCCCATCCGCGCGGTAAATCCGTCATGCCGACAACGCCTCATTCATCTCGGTCATGACCTCGTCCATCCCATCGCCAAAGAGCGCGTACATCTGACCCATACCGCCCTTGCCGTCAAAGGGGGCCATTTCCAGATCGTCGCGCTCGATGGTGAAGGAGGTGGCGAGGTGGTCGCGGATCATGCGCAGCCAGTCCATCTGCTCCTCGGTGAATTTCTCGCCGTGGCCTGCATGGCGATTCAGCACCCAGTTCTGGAAGTTGCGCCGCACCCGTTCGGAATGGCGGGTCAGCGTGTCATCCAGCCCCGTGACCCGGCGGATCAGCGCCACCAGCGCGGTCAGGTCGCTGGCCGGGCCCGAGCCCTTGTAGTCGTCCAGATGCGCATAGGCGCGCCAGACGGTGAGCGGGGCGAGGCGCGGGCGATCCTCGGTCAGCTTTTTCAGAACGTCCTTGACCATGGCGTAGTTGACTTCGGCCCGGCGGGCGGGGGTGTTGAAGTAGATCGAGAGCGCCTCGATCTCGTCGCGGTTCTCGGTCAGGTAGTCCTCGAATTCCTGCGCGATCCGTTTGGCGTTCTCGGCCACGTCGCCCGCCCATTCGGCGCGCAGGAGCGTGTCGAGATTGTCATGGTCGATGGTCTGTTCGTTGTCGCGGCGGATGGTGTCCATCAGGGTGATGAGCGGGCCGGTGAAGACGTTGGCGGCGTGCTTGACCCGCTCGTCGCGGGCGGCCTGCATGGCGGTATCGTCGGGCTCGGGGTGGCCCGCGGCCTTGGCGTCGGCCTCGACCTTGTCGGGGTCGATGGCATCGAAAAGGTCGCGCACAATGGCGGTGAGGGAGGTGCCGGCCTCGGTCGTGATCTTCTCCTGATCCTTGGCCCCCAGCTTGTTGTCGAGCCGTGAGAGGCGCGCGGCGAGCGAGCTGACGGTTTCCTCGGACCGGTCGCCCATCATCAGCCCCATGGCGAGGTCCTTGAAGGGGATCGAGGGCTTGGTGTCGAGCGGCTGGCTCGCGGTCTTGAGCGACTTGGTGACGCCGACGGCATCGACGATGACGTAATGGGTCTTGGCCTGGGCGGAGGGGGTGACCTTTTTGAGGTCGTCCGGGTCGAGGACGCGGGTGCCGCGGCCCTTCATCTGCTCGAAGTAGTTCTTCGACTTCACATCGCGCATGAAGATCAGGCATTCGAGCGGTTTCACGTCGGTACCGGTGGCGATCATGTCCACGGTGACGGCGATGCGCGGATAATACGCGTTGCGAAACTCACTGAGCGAGGATTTCGGGTTCTTCGCGCCGTTGGTGATCTTGCGGCAGAAGTCGTTGCCCTCGCCAAATTCCTGCCGGACCGTCTGGATGATGTCGTCGGCGTGGCTGTCGGTCTTTGCGAAAATCAGGGTTTTCGGGAGTTCCGTGCGGCCCGGGAAAATCTCGGGCCACTTGTCGTGGAAGGTGCGGATCACGGTGCGTATCTGATCGGAATTAACGACAGACCGGTCGAGTTGTGTGGCGGCGTAGGCCAGCTCGTCATCCTGGGTTTCCCATCGGCGCGCGCGGGTTTCGCGTTCGCGCTTTTCGACCAGCTGCTCGGGTTGGAGGGTTTCACCGCCCTGGGTGATCTCGGTGTCGATCAGGAAAATTTCGTTGCCGACGTTGACCCTGTCGGCGACCGCCTTGTCATGGGTGTACTCGCTGACGACATTCTTTTGGAAAAAGCCATAAGTGCGATTGTCGGGCGTGGCGGTCAGGCCCGTCAGGTAGGCGTCGAAATACTCGATGACCTGCCGCCAAAGGTTGTAGATCGAGCGGTGGCATTCATCGATGACGACCACGTCGAAGTATTCCGGCGGCAGCTTTGGGTTGTAGACGACCGGCAGAGGTTCCTTGCGGCGCCATTTCTGCTCGGCCGGGTTCTCTTCCTCGGCGCCTTCGTTCAATTCCTCGCCCTTGAGCGTGGCGTACATGCGCTGGATCGTCGAGATGACGACCTGGCTGTCGTTCGCGATGGAGGGCGAGGTGAGGCGCTGGACGTTGTAGAGCTCGGTGAACTTGCGGTTGTCGTCGTTCGGGATGAAGGCCATGAATTCCTGTTCGGCCTGCTCGCCCAGGTTCTTGGTGTCGACGAGGAACAGGATGCGGCGCGCGCCCGCGTGTTTGAGCAGGCGGTAGACCTGGGTGATCGCGGTAAAGGTCTTGCCCGATCCGGTGGCCATCTGCACGAGCGCGCGGGGCTTGTCGGCCTTGAGCGAGGTTTCGAGATTTGTGATCGCCTTGATCTGACAGTCGCGCAGGCCGTCCGGATTCAGATTGGGCAGAGCGGCGATCCCGGACCGGAATGATCGTGGTGCCTGTGCCCAGGCCTTGAGCGTTTCGGGCCTGTGGAACGTGAACACCTCACGGGATCGCGGCGCTGGATCCCGGCCATTCGTGAAGCGCGTGACCTGACCGGTGCTTTCGTAGAGGAACGGGAGCGGTTCCGCGTTGGAGACCCATTTCAGCTTGGCGTTTGCATAGCCTTCGGACTGTTCCTCGACAGATGTGAGCTTGACACCCCAGCTGTCGGGCTTGGCCTCGATCACGCCGACGGCTTGGCGGTCGACGAAAAGCACGTAGTCGGCCGGGCCCACGTCGGTCTGGTATTCGCGCACAGCGATCCCGAGGCCGGCACTGAAATCGAGCGCTTCCTTATCCTGGACATGCCAACCGGACGCCCGCAGACGATCGTCGATCTGGTCCCGGGCGAGCTGCTCGGGTGATTGATTGACCTCAGGTGACATACCAAAATTCCAAAATAATTCTCACGGTCTGATCATTGCGGCCCGACCCGCAGCCTGCAACCTTTGCAAGGACGATTTTCAAAACACGCTCGATATCTCATTACGCGAATACCTGGCCTTTCACCGGTTCAAGTTCCATTTCGCCATACCGTGTCCCAGACCCGGTCGAGCCCGCCATGCAATCGAATCTCGGTTTTCCGCAGCTTTCTGCAGTTTTGCTGATGGAGTTCGAATTCGTTCAAAATCCGGTCCGCGGGCGTTTCTTTGGCACTGCCTTTTTCCGGTGAGCCGGGCCCCCTCTTGGGCTTGCGTTTGACCGTCAGGCCATTCGGGACCATAAAGCGCTCAACCTCCCCGATCGGGATGGACGGGCTTCGCCCTGAACTGGCGACGTCTTTCCATGCGTCCCGCACGCGAGGCGCCAAGAGGTACATGAAGAGGACGCGCGGGTCGCAATATGGAACATCCGGAGAGCCCGCATATCGCTTTCGCTGTCGAAAAATGAAGAGTGTCTGGCCGGCCCAAAGATCGGAGTCTTCGAGGTTTTCCTCGGATAGATATGCAGCCCGTCCAATCGGTCCGCGGTGGGCGAACACGATATCGCCCGGCCGGAGCCGCTGCTCATCGAAACGGGCCTTCAAGGTCGAGCGGATATCGGCTCTACGTGGTGGGCCCGACAGCTCCCCGAACTGCGAGATATGGACCCCGCTTATTTCTTGGATGGGGAGCGTTCCGACCGGGTCATCTCTGATGGTCTTGGGGCGGATGATTTCAAAGAGATCCGCCAGGCGGTGGCCTTTGGCGTTCGTTGCGTTCTTGAAATGGGTGGCCAAACCTGACCCGCCGACGGGTCCGGTGGCGAGATATCTCTTGGGTAGGAGAGGTCCTCCAGCAGTTTGAACGTCGTCGATGGAAATCAATTGGGATGTTCCACGGACAGATCTCGTGAACGGGTCAACGCCGGTGAACCGCTGGACATCACTGGTGGAAATCATCTGCACCTGATCTGGAGAGATCTCGGCGTTGCGAAGGGTTATCAGATACTGTGGGGCGTCTGCCGTGTCGAGCTCAGCGACCCGATCAATGCACCTCGCATCGAGCAATTGCTGCCGCGCTGCCAAGCGGGACTGTTTCGGAGAAGACAGAAAGCTCTCCGAAACCATGGCCAGAGCCGGGGCCTCGGTGCTGCACAAATACGCGAGCATCACGCTTTCGAGGTCATAGGTCCCGCGATCAACGGCCCGGGGCAGCTTCGATGCGCGAACGCTGACTTCAAGGTCCGGCGCGTCGCTGGATCGGAACGCTGATGGTGGTAATGACACCTCCAACTCGGGCGCCTCAGAGTTCGGCTCGCCATCGTCGAATAAGCCGTCGGGCACCCAGGGCGGCCCGGACTCTATGTATACCGGTAGGTCCAGATACAGAGCCGCGCTTGCGATCAGCTCTCGATCGGCCCCCACACCGGTGTAACGTATGTCGTAACCGGGAAAGCGCTGTGAACCTGCGTGCTCGATCCCTTGCGCTCGACGAAGGCAGAGCAGGACGCTCGGCGCAAAGGAAAATCGGACGATCTTCTTGTCTCGCGTCAACGTCAGAATTTCCCACGCCAGTTCGTCCGAAAGCCTATCCCCGTCCTTGAGAGCGCCTTCGATCAACGCGCATACTTTTTCAAACCGCTGGGCAGGTTCGAGGCTGTCGAGATAACGAACCGCGTCTTCAAACGCGCCGCGCAGGCTCGGCTCATCGGCCATGAGATCGAACCGAGCTGTCAAGCGGTGTGCGGCTGTCTCGCGGGCGTCATCGCCCCGGCCGTCTGCGGCAAACCAGAACAGCCGTGTCAAACCTTCCGGGCTTTTGATGTCGAGTTCTGATGGGAGCACGGTCCTGTCGCGGTTCTGGGCAAGCTTTCATCCACCGTGCGCGAGAACAGGTCGGGTTAAAAGGATCTCGCAGGAGTAACAGAAAAATTATTTCTATCAGCACCTGATAGCAGCTCGTTATGAGCGGCATCTCCGCTCTACAATCACGGTCGTTTCGAGTACTTTGAGCTGTGTGAAGAGCCCAAAGGCAGGCACGCCGGTCGGCAAGATGCAACGAGACAGCGCAGAACTCGACCGTGCGGGCTGATCCGAATCGCGTTTGGGATTTGCTGAAAACAGGAGCGATGAACGTAAATTTCTGGAGGTTGGCGTCGCTGGGCCCTGGAGTGGAGTTTGGGGACGTTCAAAATTCGCAAATGACCTTCTGTATGAGAAAATGGAGGCGGTACGAAATCTAGTGCTTGGCTGCGACGAGAAATCTAGCCTTGGCCGAAAACGTTTGCGAAAACAAGAGCCGCAGAATTTCTCGCAAGGTACTGAAAATAAACAATAATATTCCCAATCTTCGCCAGGGCTGATAGAAGAACGACGGTCAGTCGCAAGCGCGATCAGACAACGAGAAGGAGAAAAAGATGAGCCCGTAAACAAGAAAACGTCCAATCCGCGGTAACGGATCGGACGTTCCTCAGGACGGTAGGAAAGCCGCACCCTTATGCTCCGTGTTCGGTAGCACGTGCTTCCCGAGCATTCAAGGTTTTCCTCCGTCATCCCCGCGCCTCCAGTGACCCGCTTCGGCGGGCCCGGGAGAGGCTTGCGCAGATCCGGGGCGAGAGCGGTGATCCGCCCCCTTCCCTTGCGCCAGGCGATGACTGCGACCGAATTCCCGGTCGGGGTGTTTCCCTTGAAAGGTACATGACATGCCCGGAAAAAAACGGACCTACGTCGACCACATCGAGATGGTCAAAGACAACGACACCTGGCGGCACGCGCCCGAGAAACTTCCAAGGATGGATCCGATCAACCTTGGTGACATCCACGGTGTTCTGCCGTTCGACGGCGTGCGCAATCCCAGCACGCGCAGCAACACCAGCCACAAGGTGTTCATCCCCTATCGGACGCCAGCGAACGACTGGACGCCAAAAGTCGGTATTGCGGAGAGCGCCGCAGAGGCAGCGGTGGCCGTGCAGGTCCTGATGTCGCCCGAGAGCCATGACCTGCATTTCCAACCGCTCGCGGTGAGCTTTACCGATGAGACCGGTGCGCGGCGGCAGTATACGCACGACATCTTGATCACCTTCCGGTCAGGGCATCGTCGCCTGGTGTTCGTGCGCAACGAGACGAGCCTGGTGAAGCCCCGGACTGTACGGGACATCAAGGCGATCATCGCGGCGACCCCCAAGAGGGCGGCCGATGACCTGATCGTTGTCAATGCGAACGACTACACCCGTCAGCGGCGGGAGAACCTGTTTCGCATGTACCACTGGATGTCTGTTCGCGATGATGAGGCAGATGACATCGTTTGGGATACGGCCCGGAAACTGCGGACCCTCTATTTCATGAAGGACCTTTTTCCGCATGTGCCGATCTCTCAGAAGCGGGCGTTTCAGGCCTGCTATCGGCTTGTCGCCCGCGGGCTCATCCGCGCCAACCTCGATCATGTCCTCTGGGAACACTCCAAGATCGGAGTCGCAGCATGACCATCCATCCTCGCTACAACTTCCTGCCCGGAACCGAAATCACGCTCTTGAACCGGCCCATGACCGTGACTGGCGTGACGGAAAACGGCTATTCGATGGTGGGCTGCGAAGACGGAGCCGCCAGCGTTGTCACCTTCGATCGACTGGTCGAGCATCTCAAGCTCCCCGGCGCGAAAATCGACACAGCGCCGGCGGCGAACGGGGATCGCCTCAAACAGCGCCTGGGGGGCTATACCTCCAGCAAAGCCCTGAAAAACCCGGAACAGCGGGCTCTCGCGCGGTATCACACCGCTATGTGCAAGGCCGTGGATATCTACGCAGCGAAGCGGCGCGAGGACGACCCCAGGTTCGAGCCCTCGTGTCGGAACCTTGATCATCCCGAAGTGCGTGATTTCATCGCGAAACAAACCTCGTTGCTCTCGGGTGAACGGGTACGCATCAAGCCTGTCCGTGGCGGAGAAAAGACGGGCGATCGCATCCTGTACCGGGGCCGGACGATCAATGAGCACTACCAGCGCTACAAGGCGTTGAACCCCGGCGAAAACGCCGAGGACGCCCTGGTCCCCCTTGTGCATAAGCGAGGGAACCGAAAGCAGCGTTTGTGTCCGCGGATTCGCGAGCTCATGACCGAGGCGTGGGAGCATATCGGGCTGGACAAGAAGAAAACCAGCGTCGCGAATGTCCACCAATATCTCGAAACCCTGATCCACAGGGAGAACCAGTTCCGGACGCTCAACGAGCTGCCGAAATTTGTCACGCCCTCTCAAAAAACCCTACGTCAACATCGCGACACCCTGGTCACACACACGGAATACCTGATCGCGACCGCGGGAAAGAGGGAGGCGCGCAGGACCCGCGGACGGGGCAGCACGGATATCCGGGCCCTGTCTGTCGGTGAACTGTGTGGCATGGATGAGCAAAAGATCTCGATGGTTGTCGCCGCCAAGAAGGCGGGCCTGTGGAGCTCTTTGTCTGATGACGACAAGGCGACGCTCGAGGCGGCAGACCAGTATATCCGGAAACGGCTGCATATCGTCATCCTGTACGACGTCGCGAGCCGGATGCCGCTCGCGTGGGTTATTACCGAGAGCCCGAACGCCGAGGCGACCCTCGCGCTGCTGCGCATGGCAAGCCGCGACAAGACCCGGGAGCAGCATCGCTACGGCTGCATGAACGAGGCCGCGAAAGGCTGCGGTATCTGCTATCTCCGCAACGACAATGGGACCGGCCTCCGGAATTCTGATGTGATCGGGGCCTTGATGGGTCTCGGCACGATTAACGGCAACACCCGGACATATTCTCCTGAGGACCGGGCGCCGGACGAGCGCTTCTTGGGAACGCCTGAATCTCGTTTCTTCAAGCTGATGCCCGGCTACACCGGTCGGCGCGTCGGAGAACTTCCCGGATATGATGCCATCCGGAATGGCGTGGTTGATGTGGAAACGCTCTACGGGATGCTGACCCGCTACCTGATTGATGAGTACCCCTTCGAGCGCAACTACGGCGTCGGCATGGGCGGACGCCGCCCTTGGGATGTCTATCAGGAAATCAACCGGACACGGGGCCAGTTTGAACACCTCGATCCGAACACCCGGCGTATTCACCTTGGCTGGGAGGTCGATGCCACCCCGTCCGACGAGGGGGTCCAGGTCTTCAGCGGGATCTGGTTCAATTCGAATGACCTGCAGGTCGCCCGTGACGAACAGTTCTTCAAGGGGAAGGTCCGGGTCTTCGTCGATCCGGACGATCTGAACATCGCGACCGTTCTGATGCCTGGATATCGTGATCCTATCGAGGTCCACCTGCAGATGACGGTTTTCGCCGATATGACTCTGATGGAGGTGTTGCAGCTGATGGCCGAATACCGCCGCGAGGATCCTGAAACCTCACATATCTACCATGATCGCTTGATGGAGGTCAAAAACCGGCGCTTCTCCGACATCTCCACGATCGGGGTCGAACATGATCTGCCGCGCAGCTACAGCACCCTCGAAGAGTGCAAAGTGATGGCCGAGTTCGTATTCTCCGGCGCCCGGACCATCCCGTCAGAGACGTTGCCGGGGACAACGGCACCGGATGCGATCACCGACCTGGGCTCGGGTGCCGGTGCGGCGGTGTTCGCAATCGGTGACGGGGACTCCGTAATTGATGGGACCGTGGATGCGGACCCCAGCGAATCTGACAGCGGCATCACCAATCCCTCCGACCCTGCGGTGGTTTCAGACGACCCGCAAGAAGACCCGCCTTCGAACGCGTCTGAAACGCGGCCCTCGCGCAAGCCCAAGGCCCGCAAACAGGGCAAGAAACTGGCTCGCCCGCGCAATCTTAAGGAGCTGAAATAATGTCCTTCATCGACACGGCGCTCGTGGATGTGCGCAAACCCCTGCTGCAAGCACGGTTTCCCTTCGGCCGCTCTGAGCGGCTCCGTGAGGCCATGACATGGTGCGCCTCGGACTATTACGCCAAGGCCGCCATCGGCGAACAGTTCGAAGCTCGCGGCATCGTTGTCATCGGCGAGTCTCGCCAGGGCAAGTCGACCGAGATCGAGACCCTGCTGAGGGCGTTCAACGACGGCTCGACCCTCATGCCCGACGGCCGGCCTGCGAAGATTGTCTCCTGCCTGCTCTCCGGGAAAGTCACGTGGAAAGACCTGGGCTTCGTCATTCTTGAGGTGCTTGGATACCCGCTTCGAACGCGTCACTCACAGACCGAGATCTGGTCGAAAGTGCGAAAATACGCCGAACTTCAAGGGGTCATCGGGATCCACTTCGATGAATGCCAGCACGTGTTCACGTCCGCGGACAGCGCGACCAACCAGAAAATGCTCGACAGCTTCAAGTCGCTCCTCAAAGATCACAACTGGCCCTTGATGCTGATCTTTTCCGGAATTCCCAGTCTTGCTGCGCACATCAAGACGGAGGAGCAGCTCGACCGGCTTCTCCGGACGGTCAGCTTCGATGGGATCGACCTGTCGGAAGAGGCCGACCGGGACGAAATCCTCCACCTCGTCTTCAGCTACGCTGAAAAAGCCGGATTGGACGTCGACGACATCGTGACGGAAGACTTTCTGGAGCGGCTGGACTTCGCCGCGTGCCACCGGTGGGGCCTGGTGATCGAAATGATCATCGAGGCGTTCAGTTTCGCCGCGACGACCCCTGACAAGGTCTGCAAGATTGCCCATTTCTCGACGGCGTTTTCGAGAATCTCGGGAATGGCGGAGGGGTATTCGCCGTTCACCATGCCGAATTATCGCGACAATTTCGATCAGGGAAAGGTGTTGGAAATGATCGAGAAGTCACGCCAGAAGAAGACCTCGAAACGAAAGTCGACGTCCAAGACGTAGTCGAGCGAACATCGCCAAGACCAAGGGCCCGCACCATGCGGGCCTTTTTTGATGGTTTGTCCAAAGCGTGCATGGATATGCTTCCGCCGTGCACGCAATTGACCCGCGCTGTTTTGGGCGCCCTAAAAAATCACCTTAAAACAGTATGTTATATGCGTGCCCGTTGTCGCGAATCATTTTTCCGTGCAGCCATATGCCCAATCGTCACTTAACGCTGGCACGGCTCTGTTGTACAAATCCCGTGAGGGATTCATCTCGTTATTCCATCATGGTAGCTGGGTTGCATGAGCAGACCGACACCACCGACCTACAAGACCAGGAACTGGCCAGCCTATAACGAAGCGCTGAAGCGCCGCGGTTCGCGGACGATCTGGTCCGACCCCGGGATGAGCTGGGATGCCGTGCCGACAGGCAGACGTGGCCGGCGGCAGAGCTACAGTGACACCGCCATCCAGACGTGCCTGACGGTGAAGGTTCTGTTCGGCATGGCGCTGCGACAGACGACGGGCTTCGTCGAAAGCCTGCTGCATTTGGT
>NZ_JBHMEC010000024.1:0-43595 GCF_042430665.1 Roseovarius ramblicola
CCGATCAGCAGGTGCAAAGAGTAGCTTGATTTACGCCAGATCCTGTCCAAGAGACGGGGAGTAGCTCACTCTCTACGAAACACAGGCCGAACAGAAAGCCAGTTCCACGAGATTGATGACAGGGTTTGTCGTGATCTTGCCGAAGTCCACATGTGGCTGGAAAACCGATACAATACACGTTTCCACGTACAGGGCTTTCGGCATTTCTCCCAAAAGCCAGAAAATCTTTGCGCCATTGCGGTGATCGGTATCGGCGCGGTCTCAGCGAGACAGGCACGGGACGAAGCAAGGGTTGCATTGATGGGGCTGGGTTGGGTTTTCGAGCGATTAGCTCAACTCGATAGTTACTGCGTCGACCCTGCAGACATAAGCCACTATTCCACCCACGAAAAAGCCACCGCCTTTGTAAGAATTTCGCAGGCCTTCGATAGATAATGGGCTGTGGCGAGAGCGGACCTGATCCTGCCGCCGACGCGCGCGAGCGCCGCCCGCAGGAGGCGAACTTCATCTTCAAGCTCTTGGCGCGTCATCTTGTAGGCGGGGCGATCGTTCATGTTCCCAAGCTACACCTTCGAGCACATCCGTTCCACTGCTTGGTCTCTGTCTTGCCGCTCGAATGACTGCCGCCAAATAGGAAGAAGGCCCGGCAGGTGCCAGCCACTGACGGCAAGTGTTGAAGACATCTCTGGCAGCTTAGAAAGCTTTGCCTGTTACAACGCGTCATTCGTCGAAAAGATCTTCGAGAGCCTCGTTTAACGAGATGCTCATCGGGCATCGCTTACCCTTGGCTTCATCGTGTATTACATTGTAGCTCATCAGCACCGAAAGGAATACGACATGGGCGCCACACCGTATTCGATTTGCCTCGACGATGAATTGAGGAGATCACTGGAGAAGGAGGCGGAGATCGAGGGCCGTCCGCCTGCGCAGCTCGCGGTGCGTGCCATCCGCTCAATGCTGGAATCCAAGGCAGCCAAACGCGCGGAAATCTACTCTGCCATTGAAGAAGCAGACCAGGGAAAATTTATCTCCGCCGAAGCGATGAATGCCTGGATCGACTCGTGGGATAGCGAAAGCGAGATCTCCCCACCAAAGACTGACATCACTCCCGACAAAGCATGAAGATCGCCTTCCTGGAAAGCGCGGCGCATCTCGTAGACACTGAATTACAGGCGGTGTCGGCAATGCGTGCTTGTTCGTACTTTGTTCTAATCTGTCAGTGGGTATGCTGAGGCTTCCTAAGAAATACAGCAGGTCGGCCTTCGCTGGAGTGAAACAGATCAGTTCAATCCAGTCGACCCGAATCCGCCGATACCGCGTTTTGTATTGGAAAGTTTATCTACAAGCACAATAGGGAGACGCCTGACGTCCGCAATGACGGCTTGGGCAATCCGATCACCATGACTGATGGTGTAGGGCTTCTGCCCGAGATAGTAGAGTCCAACTATCACGCAACCGCGATAATCCTCGTCTACCGTACCCGGACTATTAGGAATGATGAAGCCGTGCTTTAGGGCAAGGCCTGAGCGCGGCCGAACCTGCATCTCCGTATTGGGAGGAAGTTCGACACAGAAGCCAGTGGAGACCATCTTTAACTCCCCGTGCCCAAAAGTTATCGGGCCGTCCGGAAGAAACGCAGGAAGATCCATTCCGGCGGCACCGGCGGTGGCATAAGCGGGAACCGGTAGGTCATGGTTGCCGTCTACGCGCTTAAACTTAATTTCTGTCATCTTGGTTCTTTCTCTGCTTGATACCAACGACGGTCGCTTTATCGAAGGACATATTGGCGATCTGCTCTCGGAGTTCGCGATTTTCTTCTGCAAGAATGACCATTTCGGCTCTCCATTCTACAGCTTCCGCGTTCACTTTTCTCAGGGCTTCTTCATAAAATGAGATCTTCTCCCGGTGGGCGGCGTGCACGTCCGCCAGGTTTGTGGCCGCCCTTTTCTCAATAGAATCGAGCCATCTCTTGACGGAATCCCGAATGGGATGGTGATGCTTATTCCGTAGTGTCGTGCTACCGATTCCCGCCCGTTTACAAACCTCAGTCATGTTAAGAACTCCATTGTTATAGGGGTAGGTGCCGTGTTCTTTGATTTCCGCCTCGATGGCTCGCATGGCGGACTTCGCCCTCTCCAACGTCGACTCCTTCCGTTTTTTTTGATGCCTTGCCAAGTGGGCACCGGTCGGCTTCTCGCTCATCGTTCATATTCCAATAAAGAGTTTAAGCGCTGCCGAAGATCGCTCGGCAATGCATCCCAAGTCCGTCTGTCGCAATCTCGAAACGCAGTCGACAGTCGGGGGTCGGACGCATATTCATCAATTAGCCCCGGAAACGCGTGCAGGTTGGCGAGAACCTGGCCCTGAAGAAACACGCGCGATCCGTCTTCGGCACGACCGATCTGGCTCAGGATCTGTTCCAGCGCGAGTTTTCGATCCTGTCGCTTTGCGGCAAATTCAAGATGATGGACGCATGCTGAAGTGCACGAAGCAAAGTCTCTCAGACCAAGGCTCGAGGAACAGGCACCCCTTTCCAGAGGTTGAGCGGTGCAGAGAACTCCATGCTTGACCAGCTCGGCCTCGCCCAGGATTTCCCCAGCCTCGCCGATGTCGTCGGTGTCCAATTCGTCCTTGCCGGAGCGCGCGAGCATCTCCGACTTGATCCGCCGAAGCAAAGCGGCCGCCCCTCCGCCGTTACCCTCGACATCACGGAAAGCCTCCTGGACCCGGATCGCCTTGACCTCGCGCCGGACCTTGTTGATTTCCTCGAGCAATTCCGGATCACGGTGCGCATAGCCCAACGTCACCTCGACGTCGTCATGCCCGAGCACGTCAAACAATACCTGGGATGCGTTAGTCAGGGACAATGCGATAAGACGCGCGATAGTGTAGCGGAATCGGTGGGGACTGAGAGTCCCGTCCAGATCGTGGAGCGACCTCCCACCATGAAGCCCGACCCGCTTTCCAAAATTGACAAGCCCATGACCGAGGTCCGGGATTCCAGAGCTGTTTTTGTCACCAATGAACGAGACCCAGAGAGCTCCTCCGTCGCCCAGAGCATGAGCCAATGCGATTTGACCTTCGACTGCACGGCAGGCCAATCGAGGGAGCGGCCACTGGCGCGCCTGCCCCTGTATCGCGTCAGTATCCTTGAAGGTTGAGCCGTTGATGTAGATTCGTCCGCCGACCTGCCCCAAGGCGCTTGCAGGGAGTGCAGTGAGTTCGCCGACCCGCATCCCGGTCGATGCCAATATTATTACGGCATTGGCGATCTGACAGCACCACACAAGATCTCGTAACCCCCTCACTGTATCGAGTGGCCACGCACTATATTTGGTGGTTCGTCTCTGCGGCCCTGAGAGCGAAACCTTGTACGGAAAAGGCGTGCCCTCACGGAGGGCTGATGACGACCAATTGCGCACACATTCACGCCGATACGTTGGAGTGGCTACTCGTCTCTTTCCACCTTTGGGTATTCTGCCGATGTCTCGAAGGTCCAAATATGCCTGTAATACGTCGTGCTGAATCTCACATAACCATAGCGCTGCTCGGACGATCTCTGTGAACGTGGTGTCCGTAAAAGGTTGGTCAGCTTTTGAGTTTTCGCGTTTCTGGTGTTTTATGCGCTCAACGTCAGGAGCTGGCCAATCATCGATAAAACCTCCAGCCAAAAGGCCGTTTAGGCGAGAGATGCAGACATTGTTCCACGATGGGCAAGCAGTCTGAAGTTCTCTGAATTTTTCAGGTGACAATCCGGCGAACAGCGTCGGGCCGTCCGGGCAAGACGAGACCTTATTGTCTGGACGGAGAATTTCCAAAGAATGCCGTACCGCGCCAATCAAGCTACGCGTTTTATTTGCCCATGTCGCAGGAGTAGGGGGGTTCGACGTCTGCGAGCTTATGCGCAAAGTCAAAAATCCATCCAATAACGCTAATCTTTTTATGCGGCGCTTCAAGCTTTCGGCATCAGCCTTTCCCCAACCAGCCGGCACGGCTTTCGTAAAATCAACCGTTCTATCGGCTGTTGATCGCCAGTTTATTGGAAGCCATATTTCCGCCAGCAACCAAATATCGTCTTCCACAAGGGAGGCGCGATCGTTGCTTGCGACAGAGACCGGCGAAACCGGAAACTCGGCCAAGTCTTCCCAAGCGCAGGTCCACGCATTGCTGAAGCTGAACCGCGGTTGGAAGCCATTGTAAAATTCTCTGGCCACGCGTTTCTGGGCTGTAGCGTCCATCAACGTCCCCCAATAACCTCTGGATCGTCAAAAACGAAGAGTTTGCCTGCGTTGATGTTAACCACACGGTTCTCGGATCGGGCGACGAACCGTTCCGTCGAAGCCGCGAACACCCTATCGCGCACGTATTCGATGGCTTCCAATTCCCAACTAAGCGTGGAGGTCAGCCAGCGATTTGGTGGAGTATTTCTGCGCAGCCAGACGAGATCAGCGTGGCGATCCGCGAGGCCCTCAAACGCGTCGCTGAAGACGATGCCGTGGCGACATAGAATGCATCGCTGCACCGCACAGCGCGCGCCGTGAGGATGATTGGGCGCTAAGTGATGCTCGGGATCCGTAGGATTTGCACAACCCATACCCATCCTTGTACGATAGGCAAAGAGTTTGTCTCTGTCAGATTCCCCAAAGTCCTTGTAATTGTTTGCCAAAAACAAAAGGGTTGGATCAATCGAACGACCTTCGTCCACTTCGGTTAAAGCTGTTTCCACTACGTCTCGGAAGGCGTCGAACCTCTGACGTATCTGACGGCGCTGACGCAAATAGGCGCGGGTCGTTCCGACGTCAGCGTGCGCCAACGCTTGCTTAACCAAGAATATGTTGTTGCCAGAACTCGCATAAATATGTGAGGCGAAAGCGTCGCGCATATCTGACCACTTCAGCCTACCGATTGCGGCGATCAACTCGGCGTCGTTCTTTTGGCTTGGCTTCAGGGAGGCTATTGCACGCTGCCTCAGTTTCTTGAGCTGATCACTCATAACGAAAGCGATCTCGGTGCCCTTGGAGAAATTCAGCCGATTGCACTTTGAAGAATAGTATAGCCAAGGAGACTTTAGTCTTGCGTCAATGTCAGCCATCTCACAGCGTGATGCCTCCGAATTGGGCTCGGCAGCCAGAAGATCCCTGCGTTCCCGCAGGCATTCGCGCAGAAACGCAGTACGAGTCTCCATGAACCTGATTAGTTGGTAACTGCGGAACCTTGAACCAGCCATCCCTACCGCGGTGACAACCTTGCGGGTCTTGGGTCTTACGGCCTGAAGTACCACGGTTTCAGTTTTCCCGAGCGCATGGGGATCCACCGTTCCTCGCAGTATATACCATTCACTGCTTAGATCGATGTTGCCGACCGGATCGATCCATCCCGTTTCCATCGACACGATCAAGATCGAGGCGGCCACTTCCAGCGGTGTCGGTGCTATCGCCGCCTCGAGTTTCTGACGTGTGACGCCGACCGACATTTTGGCGACCACGCCTGTATGGTTATCGAACTTCGTCTTGGTTTTCTCATCGAGGTTAGACGTTCCGACGATCCGGTCGCGGATGAGCTTTTTGGTCAAAACTGCAAGGTTGGCATGGTCGTGCCAAACTGGATTCTTGACGGCGCCCCGTTTGCCCTTCTGACAAGTCCTGCGTTCACCTTCCGCATCGCGGGGGTCGACGCCTTCTTCCAGCCATGCGCTGCCTCGGCGCTGGTCGGCGAAAGCCTCGTCAACAACACGTTTGCACGCGTTATAGAGAGCCTTCACCGCGCGAGGGTCGACATCTGGGTGCTCTTCTATCTCCTCCGCAACTTTGATAGATGGCCAATTCAGAGGGGGCGCATCATCTCCTCGTGCTTCCGTCAAAAGGCTCCAAATGGCGGAATACTGCTTCTGCCGCCCCTTTGGCTTCCCTCCAAGCTCAAGGATATGTCTTTTGAACAATTCGCCATGGCTATCTTCGAATTCCGCCACGCGCACGGGCGCTGAGCCGATCTCACGTTTCAAACGCGTGAGCCACATGAACAGTAGCGGGAGGCGAAAACTGATCCATGTTTTTACAGAGCCTGGGGATGACGGACGCGGACCTATCATTCGCCTGACAACCAGCAGAAGCTCCTCGATCAGCTCGGGAAATCCAACAATGCCGACGCAACTGTCGCCGTCTCTATAACGTCTGAGGTCTACATCGACGTAAGGGCCTTTTTTGGTAACCAAGCTGAAATCCAAAGGTTCTATAGAGAACGGAACGACCACCTCGATCTGTGCCAGATCAAGCGGCTCGATCGCAGCCTCACGGCGTGCCTTTGCGAACTTACTCATTCAGGAAATCCCACCAGCTTTCGCGCGGGCTCGTCATGTCGAAAAGGTCGACGACCCACCGCAGGTACATCTGAGACGTCTTTTCATCCACGTGCCCCAGCTGCGGCAATATATATGTCTGGATTAGGGTTTCGTGCATATTGGCGGCTACACCACGCAGCGGCCCATCGACGCCAGTGGACAGCTCGACTTCTTCCCGGATTTTTTCGACCAGTGTGTAACAAGCCCACATATGCCGCGCCACATGTGGAGAGAAGCCATTGAAAGGCAGCTCGACGGATCTCCACAGCGCGTAAAAACGGCTGTAGCTCAACGGCCTGCCAGTATGCTTCGACAAAAATAGTTCCTTGGGCAGCGACTTGCCTGGGTTTCGGTCGCGAAACCTCTTGAGGCAGAGCTTTCTGTGCCCGCTCATATAGCCGTGAAGCTCGGCGAGGAGTTTAACAGACACCCGGACGTCGCGCGGTTTGCCTTTTTTCTCCGGATCGTGAGGATCACGCCCGCCCTTAGCACCATAGCAGACACGCATGGCGACTGTCCTAACATCCCGTTCCGGCATGGCAGGAACTTGATCAGCGCGCAGCAGCAGCAGCTCTTCCGCCCGCAGAGCTATTCCAATGGCCGATTTCGCCATCAGATTAGGAGTGCGCCCGCGCTCATTCTTTAGGGCCTCCAACCAGTGCGCAGCTTCCTCGATGGTCGGAATGCGGAGATCCCTCGGATGCTGTCTAACCTTTCCATCGCGACTTTTCGTGAAACTTCTCTTCTGTCTCGGGTCGAGGACTGTTAAATATTCCACCTCAAAAGGGCCTCGATATCCCTTATGCGCTGCGAACGACAAAAAGTCGCAAACGAAAAGTATGCGGCGGTTGATAGTTGATGAAGCGAGAGGAACTCCTCGCTGCCGCTGATTCCATTTGCCAGCCTGCATGTCACCTTGGTAGTGCTGGATAAGGTCCCGGTAACCTATCTCTCGCCAATCTACGGCCCGCGCCTCGCACCAGTCGAGAAAGTTTGTGAGGTCATGCCCGACCGCCTTCATGGTCGCCCTCGAAGGGGTCCGCGCGGACCCCTTCGAGGGCGACCATGAAGGCGCCTGCTCATACGCATAGGGAGAGCACTCCCTTCCCTTGCTAAATTTTCCGGTTCCTTTCGCAATCAGATAATCAACGCCTTCCGTCCAAAGCGTCCAGTCCCGTGTCCAGATGCCCGGAATATGGGACAATTCGGTGTGACGGTAGTGCCGAGGATGGGAAATGATGAGATAGGCCATCGGTCACCTTAAAACGCTTCCCGCGTGTCTAAAGTAAAATGGATGGTCCGACCGGTCAATCTAAATTAGTCGGTATCAATGCCTATGTAGATAACCGCGATAATCGCTGTCGATGGTGCCGGGGCTGTTGGGCAGGGTGATCCCGTGTCTGAGCGCCAGCCCGGAGCGCGGACGCAACTGCACCTCATAGCCCTCAGGGATCGCGATGCGCAGCCCTGTCGGCACCAGCGCCCGTGCGCCCGGCACCAGCGTCACCGCGCCCCGGTCGGGGAAATTCGCGCGCAGGTCGGCCCCCGCCGCCCCCGCCGTCGCGTAGGCGGGCAGGCCCAGCGCACGATCCGCTCCGTCTTCCCATGCGACCTCGATGCTCGGCATCCGTCCCCCGCCTTCTTCTTGGCTAAAATACTCAAAATCCTCACGCCAGCGCCTGCGCGATCCGGTCGGCCAGCTTGCGCGCCACCTCGCGCTTGCCCATGCGCGGCCAGTCTTCCACCCCGTCCGCGGTGACGAGCGTCACGGCATTCTCGGTCCCGCCCATGATCCCCGTCCCGGCGCTCACGTCGTTGGCGAGGATCCAGTCACAGCCCTTCCGCGCGCGCTTGGCGGTGGCGTTCCCGAGCACATCGCAGGTCTCGGCGGCAAAGCCAATGACGAGGGCCGGGCGCCCCTCGTCCATCGCGCTCACGGTGGCGAGGATGTCGGGATTCTCGGCAAACTCCAGCGCCGGGGCACCGCCCGCGCGCTTCTTGATCTTCCGGTCGCTCGGTCCGGCCACGCGCCAGTCGGCCACGGCGGCGGCAAAGATCGCGGCATCGGCGGGCAGCGCCCCCTGCACCGCCACCAGCATCTCCTGCGCGGTCTCGACGCGGACCACCGCCACCCCCTCGGGGGGTGGCACGGTGGCGGGGCCGGTGACAAAGACCACCTCCGCCCCCAGCGCGGCCAGCGCGCCCGCGATCGCCGCACCCTGCGCACCCGACGAGCGGTTGGCGATGTAGCGCACCGGGTCGATGGGCTCGTGGGTGGGGCCGGACGTGACCAGCACGCGCCGCCCCCGGAGCGGCCCATCGGCCAGCGCCGCCTCAATCGCCGCCCGGATTTCGGCCACTTCGGTCATACGCCCCGGCCCATACTCGCCACAGGCCATGTCGCCCTCGTTCGGACCGACGAACCCGATCCCGTCGCCCTTCAGCGTCCCGATATTGCGCTGCGTGGCCGCGTGCTGCCACATGCGCACATTCATCGCCGGGGCGAGCAGCACGGGCGTGTCGGTCGCCAGCAGCAGCGTCGAGGCGAGGTCGTCGGCGCGGCCTTGCGCCATCTTCGCCACCAGGTCGGCGGTGGCAGGGGCCACCACGATCAGGTCGGCGGACCGGCTGAGTTCGATGTGCCCCATCTCGGCCTCGTCGGTCAGGTCGAACAGGTCGGAGAACACCTTGCGCCCCGCCAGCGCCGAGACCGATAGGGGCGTGACGAATTCCGCCCCCGCCCGCGTCAGCACCGGCACCACCTCGGCCCCGCGCTCGCGCAGGCGGCGGATCAGGTCGAGCGCCTTGTAGGCCGCGATCCCGCCGCCGATGATCAAGAGAATGCGCCGCGAGGCCAGCATTTCCATATCTCCCGCCAAGTCTGGTCAGACCCTATGGCGCGGCGGGGGGCGGTGCAAGGCGGCGTGGCTCAGCGGAAGGCATCGCAGGGGTCGGGCCGGTCCACGCCCGGGGCCGAGACCACCTCGTCGAAACCGCCCGCAAGCGGCGCGCCGTCCTCGGTCTGTCCCAGCACATGCAGGTCGAGACCGGGAACCACGCGGCCGAGATAGACGGGCACCCCGTGGTCGCGCCGCGCATGGCCATTGCCGGTGATCACGGCAACCGGCCCGCCGGTCTCGTCGATCGCCCGCACCACGGCGCGCGCCAGCACCGCGTCGCGCAAACGCTGCACCGCCACCATCCCGGGCAGCATCTCTTCGGGCAGGGCGTCGCAATGCGCCGACATCTGCATCGCCTCGCGTGCCTGCTGTTCCGCCTCGGGCAGCGGCCCGCTCAGGCCATAGGCCGCCGCTTCCGGCCCGAACGCCTCGGCAGGGCCGGCCCCGAACACGTCGCGCGCCGCGGCGCGCGGCACCTGTGCGCCATAGATCGCCGCCCCGGGCGCGGCGGCAAAGATCGGGTGATACATGGAGAATTCCGGCCAGCCGCTATCGGCCCAGCCGAGCGCCTCTGCCATCGCCTCCGGGTCGGCGATCAGCCCGGGCGTCACGCGCGCCGCCTGAGCGGGCGTCAGCATCTCGAAGACGAGCGCGCGGGGCCCGAGCGCGGCGACGCGGCGGGCCTGTTCGGTATGATGGGCCGGGTTGTCGTGCACCTCGCCCAGGATCATCACATCCTGCGCCGCGACCGGCAGGGCGACGAGGCTCAGTGCACAGACGAGGGCAAGGCGCAGGCTCATGCGAGCAGGTTCTGCACCTCGCCCGCGTGTCTTTCAAGATAGCGGCGCATCTTCTGGAACGCCGCCGCCTCGATCTGGCGCACCCGCTCCTTGCTGAGGTTCAACTCCTCGCCGAGGCTTTCGAGCGTGCGGGGCGCCTCGCGCAGCTTGCGCTCGCGCACGATGAAACTCTCGCGTTCGGTCAGGTTGGTCATCGCCTGCGCGAGCCAGCCGCGCAGCGCACCCATGTCGAGATCGCGCTCGACGCCGACATCGCCGCGCGCGCCCTCGTCCTCGATCGTGTCGATCCACTCGCGGCCTTCGTCCTCGGTGGATTGCGTCGCGTTGAGCGAGAAATCCCCGCCCGAGAGCCGCCCCTCCATCATCTCGACATCGCGCAGCGGCACACCCACCTCGTGCGCGATCATCTCGCGCAACTGAAAGCCGTCGAGTTCCTCGCCATTGGCCATCGCCTCGCGCTCGATCCGCGCCTGCACGCGGCGCATGTTGAAGAACAGCGATTTCTGGCTGGAGGTGGAGCCGGTGCGCACCATCGACCAGTTGCGCATCACGTAATCCTGGATGCTGGCCTTGATCCACCACACGGCATAGGTCGAAAAGCGCACGCCCCGGTCCGGGTCGAACTTGTCGGCGGCCTTCATCAGGCCAAGCCCCGCCTCCTGGATGAGGTCGTTCATCGGCGCGCCGTAGCGGCGGAACTTGGATGCCATCGAGATCGCCAGCCGCATGTAGGCGGTGATCAGCCGGTGCAGCGCCGCCTCGTCGCGGTGGTCACGCCAGGCATAGGCCAGCGCGAGTTCCGTCTCCGCGTCCAGCATCTCCGCCTTCATCGCGGTGCGGGACATGGTACTTGTCTGCGGTGCATCGAGCGGCATGTGATCCCCCTGTCATGCGTCTGGTGCGGATGCGCTCTTTTCGAGCAAGTCACCCGGTGCTACGCAGACAAGGGGCAACCGGATCACAATATGGAGGGTTTCAGACTCATGATACCCCGTCTCAGCCTTGTTCTCGGCGGGGCATCTTCCGGAAAATCCGTTTTTGCCGAGGGACTTGTTGCCTCGGCAGGGGGGGCGCGGGTCTATCTCGCGACGGCGGAGGCGCATGACGCGGAAATGCGCGCGCGGCTCGACCGGCACCGCGCGCGGCGCGGGCCCGAATGGCGCACGATCGAGGCGCCGCGCGATCTCTCCCCTGCGCTCGGGCAGGCGCAGGCGGGCGAGGTTGTGCTTCTGGACTGCGCGACCATGTGGCTCTCCAACCACCTGCTGGCCGAGAGCGATCTCGCCGCGGCGGAGGCCGCGCTCATGGGCGCGCTCGCCGCCTGCACCGCGCCGGTCGTCGTGGTTTCCAACGAGGTGGGGCTGTCGGTGGTGCCCGACAACGCGCTGGCGCGGCGGTTTCAGGCGGCGCAGGGCGCGCTCAACCAGCGGCTGGCGGCGCGCGCCGGTCTGGTGGTCAACGTCATCGCGGGGCTGCCGCAGGTGCTCAAGGGGCGGCTGCCATGAGCCGGCTGTTCTGGGTCCGGCACGGGCCTACCCACGCGACGGGCATGGTCGGCTGGTCCGACCTGCCCGCCGACCTGAGCGATACCGCCCGGATCGCGCGGCTGGCGGCGCATCTGCCGGGGGGCGCGCTGGTGATCTCGTCGGACCTCGCCCGCGCGCGCGCCACCGCCGACGCCATCGCCGGGCCGCGCCCGCGCCTGCCCGACGACCCGGACCTGCGCGAGATCCATTTCGGCACGTGGGAAATGCAGGCGTTCGACACCATCGCCGATCAGGACCGGCTGCGCGCCTTCTGGGACGCGCCGGGCGATGTGCGCCCGCCCGGAGGCGAGAGCTGGCACGAGATATCGGCCCGCGCTGGCCGCGCGGTGGCGCGGTTGCGCGCGGCCCATGCCGGCCGCGACATCGTCGTCGTGGCGCATATGGGCACCATCCTGACGCAGGTTCAGGCGGCAACGGGCATCGCCGCGTTCGAGGCGTTCGGCCACCGCATCGATCCCTTGTCGGTGACAGACCTGCACTGGCGGGACGGCGGCTGGCGGCTCGGGAGCGTGAATCACCGTCCCTGACAGGGCCGGGGACCGGGGCGCACCGGCACGGACGCGCGCTGTCCGCCTTGCGTCCGACACACGAAATTGACCGCAAACCACCAACGCGGCGCACGCCCCTCTCGACGCGGGGCGCGCGGCTGGTCTAAGCTCCGGATTCAAACGGCCCGGCCAAGGGCCGATCTCGGGGAGACACGGCTGCATGTTGGGGATGATCGCACGGCGCTTCGCGCTCGGTCTGGTGACTGTCTGGCTGGTGTCCGTCATCATCTTTCTCGGGGTCGAGGCGCTGCCGGGCGATGCCTGCACCGCCATCCTGGAACGCGACGCGCACGGCGAGGCGCTGGCCGCCTGTCGCGACGCGATGGGGCTCGATACCCCCGCCCTCGCCCGCTATGCCGAGTGGGCGGCGGGCGTGGTGCAGGGCGATCTTGGCATGTCGGCGGGCGGGCAGGAGAGCATCGCGCAGATGGTCGGCTACCGGGTGCGCAACTCGCTCTTGCTGGCGGCGGGGGCGCTGGCGGTGGGCATCCCGCTGGCGATATCTCTGGGCGTCGCGGCAGGGCTCAATCGCGACCGCTGGCCGGACCTGCTGTTCTCCACCGGTGCGATCCTCGCCATGACGATCCCCGAATTCGTCGCCGCGACGGTGCTGATTCTCGTCTTCGCGATCTGGCTGGGCTGGGTGCCCGCCATCGTGCTCACCCCCGCCGACGCGCCGCCGCTGGAATTCTTCCCTGAGTTCATCCTCGCCTCGACGGTGCTGACGATGCTGATGATCGCCCATGTCATGCGGATGATCCGCGCCTCGGTGATCGACGCGATGGCAAGCGAATACGTGCAGATGGCCACGCTCAAGGGCGTGCCCTACTGGCGCATCGTGTTCCGTCACGCGCTGCCCAACGCGCTGTTGCCCGCGATCAACGTGATCGCGCTTACCGTGGCGTGGCTGCTGGGCGGCGTCGTGGTGGTGGAGGTGGTGTTCAACTATCCGGGGCTCGGGCGGCTTCTGGTCGATGCCATTTCCGACCGCGACCTGCCGGTGGTGCAGGCGGTCACGATGATCGTTGCGGCGACCTATGTGGGCGTCAACCTCGTGGCCGACATCCTCAGCCTGGCGCTCAACCCGCGCCTGCGCAGCCACCGCGCGAGGCAGCGATGAGCGGGGCGGCGCTCTCCGTCAGGGCGCGCGCGGGCGGCGTGCTGCGCGACATGCTGGCGCGGCCCTCCGGGGCCATCGGCCTCGCCCTGGTCACGTTTCACCTGGCGCTCGCCATTCTCAGCCCGTGGATCGTGCCCTATGACTACAAGGCGATGGACGCCACCGGTACGCTCTCGGGGCCCTCGGCCATGCACTGGCTGGGCACCGACCACCTCGGGCGTGACGTGCTGACCCGCGTGATGCTGGGCGGGCGCGAGGCGCTGCTGATCACCGGCATCGCCACGCCGGTGGCGCTCATCTGGGGCGGGCTCACCGGCGTCTGGCTGGGGCTGCGCGGCGGCTGGCCCGACGAGGTGGCGATGCGGCTGGTCGATGCGTTTCTCGCCCTGCCCGGCATCCTGCCGCTGCTGGTGCTCATCACCGTGTTCGGCACCGGTGGCGAGGTGCTGCTGCCGACGCTCGCCTTTTTCTTCGGCATCCCTGTGATCCGGGTGGCGCGCGCCGCCGCGCACGAGGTGGTGGCGCGCGATTTCGTCTCGGCGGCGCGGGCGCGCGGCCACCGCCCGCTCGACATCGTGCGCCGCGAGATCCTGCCCAACGTGACCGACACGCTGCTGGTGGAGGGCGCGATGCGCTGGTCGTGGATGCTGCTGGGGTTCTCGGCGCTGTCGTTCCTGGGCTTCGGCGTGGCCCCGCCGCGCCCCGACTGGGGGCTGATGGTGTCGGATGCGCGGGTCTACATGTCGCTGGCGCCGTTGGGGGTGATCGCGCCGGTGGTGGCGCTCTCGACGCTGATCATCGGCATCAACCTCACCGCCGACGCGCTGGCCAAGACACTGGGGCTCGACCGCGCCCGCAAGGCGGTGATCTGAATGAGCACACAGCCCCCCCTGATCGACATCTCCGGGCTCAGCGTCGGATTTCGCGGGCGCTCGGGCGCGATGCTTCCGGTGCTTCACGAGGTCGATCTGGCGGTCTGCCGGGGCGAGAGCGTGGGCATCGTGGGCGAGAGCGGCTCGGGCAAGAGCACGCTGGCGCTCGCCGCGATGGGCTATCTGCGCCACGGGCTGGCGCGGCTGGGTGGCGAGGCGCGGTTCGACGGGCAGGACATGTTTGCCCTCGCGCCCCCTGCCCTGTCGCGCATCCGCGGCGGCAAGCTGGGCCTGATCCCGCAGAACTCGGGGCAGGCGCTGACGCCGACGCAGCGCATCGGCGCGCAGATCGCCGAGTCGCTGCGCCTGCACTGCGACCACGACCCGGCGAGCCACCGCGACCGCGCCCGCGACCTGCTGGCGCAGGTGCGCCTGCCCGATCCCGACACCATCCTCACCCGCTACCCGCACGAGCTCTCGGGCGGGCAGCAACAGCGCGTGGCGATCGCCATGGCGCTGGCGGGCGAGCCCGAGGCGCTCCTGCTCGACGAGCCCACCACCGGGCTCGACGTGACCACGCAGGCCCATATCCTCGCGCTGCTGCGCGGGCTGGCGCGCGAGCGCGACATGGCGATGGTCTATGTCAGCCACGATCTCGGCGTGATCGCGCAGGTCTGCGACCGCGTTCACGTGCTCTACGCGGGCGAAACGGTGCTCGCGGGGCCGGCGCGGTCGGTGCTGACCGCGCCCACGCATCCATACGCGGCGGCGCTGCTGGCGGCGATCCCCCGGCTCGGCGCGCGCGCCCTGCCCCGCGCGCTCGGCGGGCGGCCGCCCACGCCCGACATGCCGCGAACCGGCTGTGCCTTTGCCCCGCGCTGCGCCCTCGCGACCGATGACTGCCGCGCCGCCCCGCCTCCGATGATCGACACACGCGACGATCAGCGCGCGCGCTGCCTCTATCCCGAAAAGGTGGGCCCGCTCGGCCACGCCGAGAGCGCCCCGCCCGCCGCATCGCCCGATGGCCCGCCGCTTCTCACCACCCGCGCGCTGGCGGTGCGCTATGACAGCCCCGGCATTCTGGCACGGCTGCGCGGCGCGCCGCGCCCCCCGGCCACTGTCGACGGCATCGACCTCACGCTCCGACGCGGCGAGACGCTGGGCCTCGTGGGCGAATCGGGCAGCGGCAAGTCCACGATCCTGCGCGCCATCGCGGGCCTGCTGCCGCCCGCCGGAGGACGGATCGCGCTGGAGGACGGCACCGACCTGGCCACCGCCGCCGAGCGCCGCCGCCCCGAGACGCTGCGCCGTATCCAGATGATCTTCCAGAACCCTGACGAGAGCCTGAACCCGCGCCAGTCCGTGGGCGACATCCTCGCCCAGCCGCTGCGGCTCTATTTCGGGCTGCGCGGCCAGCCCTGCCGCGACCGCGCCGCCGAGCTGCTCGACACCGTGCGCCTCGGCGCGCATTACCTCGACCGGCTGCCCGGGCAGCTTTCGGGCGGCGAGAAACAGCGCGTGGCGGTGGCGCGCGCCTTTGCCGCCGGGCCCGAGGCGGTGCTGTGCGACGAGATCACCTCGGCGCTCGATGTCTCGGTGCAGGCCGCGGTGCTCGAATTGCTGGGCGATCTCAAGGCGCGCCACGGCACCGGCTTCATCTTCGTCAGCCACGATCTGACGGTGGTGCGCGCGCTATCGGACCGGGTGGCGGTGCTCTATCAGGGGCGCATCTGCGAGGCGGGACCGACCGAGGCGGTCTTTGCCCCACCCCACCATCCCTATACCGACGTGCTGCTCGGCGCGGTCCTCGCCCCCGATCCCGACCACGCGCCGCGCCTGCTGGCCGAGGACGCCGCCGAGCTTGCCCCGCCCGCGCAGGGCTGCCCGTTCCAGCGGCGCTGCCCGGTGAAGTGCGGCACCATCTGCGAGACCGACACGCCGCCCGCGCGGGAAACGGCGGAGGGCCACGTCATCCACTGCCACATCCCGCTCGAGGATCTGCGCGCGCGGGAGGGGGAACAGGCGGCGTCCTGAACAGATTTCGGGGCCGCTTTCATTGCATGGCAGCACCCCGTCAAGAAAGCAGCGGCGCCGAATTTCGCCGCGCTTGCGATCCGCGATGCCGGGTATGCGGGCCGGAACAGTCTGTGCCCGAATCCGTTGTGAAGGGCGCGGTTTGGCCTATACCTGTCATTCGCCTTTCTGGCCCCGGCGCGGAATCAAGGGCGAAGCCCGCCGCGCCATCGCATGTCCGCCCCGTCGCACCGGAGGTGCGCCGGTATACGCGGCACGCCTTCGGCGTGACGGACAGGCGATGTGGTCAAGCCAGCGCGCCGATTGCATGTCTTGCGGGTTTGCAGGGATAAAGTGCACTGAAAAGACGGTAGGGTCGCCTGCCCGCGGACATGCGATGGCGCGGCTCACCCCCAATGTCTCCTTCAGGCTCACCCCTGCCATTTGCACACAAGTTGCGCACCCGCAGCATCGACCATTGCGCCTGACAGCCGTCCACAAAAAAGCCCGGCCGTTTGGCCGGGCTTTCCTGTCTCATCTGACCGAGGCGATCAGTCCTCGCGGCTCTCCGGTGTCTCCACGAAATTGTCGAACACGTCGTCGGCGCTCATGTCGCCTTCGTCCATGATCGGCGCGGCGAGTGCTGCGGCGGCTTCGGCCTCCTCGCGACGGGCCTCGATCACCACGTTGTCGCGGCCCTGGGCGACACGGCGCACCTCTGCCGTGGCCCGCCCCGTGCCCGCCGGGATGAGGCGCCCGACGATGACGTTCTCCTTGAGCCCGACGAGCCGGTCGCGCTTGCCCTGCACCGAAGCCTCGGTGAGCACGCGCGTCGTCTCCTGGAACGACGCCGCCGAGATGAACGACCGCGTCTGCAACGACGCCTTGGTGATGCCCAAGAGGATCGGCTCGCCGGTGGCGGGGCGTCCGCCGCGGGCCTCGGCCTTGGCGTTGGCCTCGTCGAACTCGACCTTGTCGAGATGCTCGCCCTTCAGGAGCGTGGTGTCGCCCGACTCGTCGATCTCCCATTTCTGGAGCATCTGGCGCACGATGACCTCGATGTGCTTGTCGTTGATCTTCACGCCCTGCAGGCGGTAAACCTCCTGCACTTCGTCGATCATGTAGTTGGCCAGCGCCTCGACCCCGAGGATCGACAGGATATCATGCGGCGCCGGGTTGCCGTCCATGATGTAGTCGCCCTTCTGGACGTAGTCGCCCTCCTGCACCGGGATGTGCTTGCCCTTGGGCACCATGTATTCCACCGGCTCGCGGCTCTCGTCGGCGGGCTCGATGGCGATGCGGCGCTTGTTCTTGTAGTCCTTGCCAAAGCGCACATAGCCGTCGATCTCGGCGATGATGGCATGGTCCTTGGGTCGGCGCGCCTCGAACAGTTCCGCCACCCGCGGCAGACCGCCGGTGATGTCCTTGGTCTTGCCGCCCTCGCGCGGGATACGCGCCACCACGTCGCCGGCCTCGACGGTCTGCCCGTCCTCGACCGACAGGATCGCGTCCACCGACATCGGGTAGATCACCGGGTTGCCCGCGTCGTTGCGCACCGGTTCGCCATCCTCGCCGATGATGAAGATCTCGGGCTTGAGCTCGTTGCCGCGCGGGGCCGCGCGCCAGTCGGTCACGATCTTCTGGGTCATGCCCGTCGCCTCGTCGGTGACGTCGCGCACGGCGACACCGGTGACGAGATCGACGAACCTGGCCTTGCCCGGCCTCTCGGCGAGGATCGGCAGGGTGTACGGGTCCCACTCGAAGAGCTTCTGGCCGCGGGCGATCTTCTCGCCCTCTTCCACGAACAGCTTGGTGCCATAGCCGAGCTTGTGGCTGGCCAGTTCCACACCCGCGTCGGACATGATCCGCAGCTTCATGTTGCGGCCCATCACCAGCGTTTCGCCGCGCGAGTTGACCAGCGTCTGCGCGCTGTCAAAGGCGATGGTGCCTTCCTGGCTCGATTCCTGGAAGGATTGCTGCCCGCCCTGCGCGACGCCCCCGATATGGAAGGTGCGCATGGTGAGCTGCGTGCCCGGCTCGCCGATCGACTGCGCGGCGATGATGCCCACCGCCTCGCCGATGTTGACCAGCGTGCCGCGCGCAAGGTCGCGCCCGTAGCACATCGCACAGACCCCGTCATCGACCTCGCAGGTCAGCGGCGAGCGCAGGCGCACGCTCTGGATCGCGGTCTCGCCGAGGGCGTCGGCCATGCGCTCGTCGATGAGCTCGCCGGCCGAGGCGATGACGCGCTCGGTCAACGGATCGACGATGTCATCGGCGGCGACGCGGCCCAGGCTGCGTTCGGCCAGCGAGGCGATCACCTCGCCGTCATTGACCGCCGCCTCGACGGTGATCGCGCGCTCGGTGCCGCAATCGTGGTGGCGCACGATGCAGTCCTGCGACACGTCCACCAGGCGACGGGTCAGGTAGCCCGAGTTCGCGGTCTTGAGCGCGGTGTCGCTGAGGCCCTTGCGCGCGCCGTGGGTCGAGTTGAAGTACTCAAGAACGGTCAGGCCCTCCTTGAAGTTCGAGATGATCGGCGTCTCGATGATGTCGCCCGAGGGTTTGGCCATCAGGCCGCGCATGCCGCCAAGCTGCTTCATCTGCGTGACCGAGCCACGGGCACCGGAGTGGGCCATCATATAGACGCTGTTGGGCTCCATCACACCGCCGTCAGCGTCGCGCTTCTCGGCGGAAATGGCGCCCATCATCGCCTCGGTCACCTTGTCGTTGCACTTGGACCAGGCATCGACGACCTTGTTGTACTTCTCGCCCTGGGTGATGAGACCGTCCATGTACTGCTGCTCGAATCCCTTCACGAGCGAGCGGGTCTCCTCGACGATCGGCCACTTCTGCTCGGGGATCACCATGTCGTCCTTGCCAAAGGAAATCCCGGCCTTGAACGCCTCACGGAAGCCCATGGTCATGATCTGGTCGCAGAAGATGACCGATTCCTTCTGCCCGCAATAGCGGTAGACGGTGTCGATCACCTGCTGCACCTCCTTCTTGCGCAGCAGGCGGTTCACGAGGCTGAACGGCGCCTTGGCATTGGGCGGCAGCATCGCGCCGAGCTTGGCGCGCCCCGGCGTGGTCTCGACGCGGGCAAAGGTCTCGAGCCCCTCGTCGTCGATCTGCGGCACGCGGACAGTGATCCCGGCATGCAGGTGCACCTCGCCGGCGTCGAGCGCGTGCTGCACCTCGTCGAGCGACGAGAACACCATGCCCTCGCCCTTCATCCCCTCGCGCTCCAGCGTCACGTAGTAGAGCCCGAGGATCATGTCCTGCGACGGCACGATGATCGGCGCGCCGTTGGCCGGTGACAGCACGTTGTTGGTGGACATCATCAGCACCCGCGCCTCAAGCTGGGCTTCCAGCGAGAGGGGGACGTGCACGGCCATCTGGTCGCCGTCGAAGTCGGCGTTGAAGGCGGCGCAGACCAGCGGGTGAAGCTGGATGGCCTTGCCCTCGATGAGCATCGGCTCAAACGCCTGGATGCCCAGTCGGTGCAGCGTCGGCGCGCGGTTGAGCATCACGGGATGTTCGCGGATCACCTCGTCGAGGATGTCCCAGACCTCGGGGCGCTCTTTTTCCACGAGCTTCTTGGCCTGCTTCACCGTGCTGCTGAGGCCCTTGGCCTCCAGCCGCGAATAGATGAACGGCTTGAACAGCTCCAGCGCCATCTTCTTGGGCAGGCCGCATTGATGCAGCTTGAGCTCCGGGCCGGTCACGATCACCGAGCGGCCCGAGAAATCGACCCGCTTGCCCAGCAGGTTCTGGCGGAACCGGCCCTGCTTGCCCTTGAGCATGTCCGACAGCGACTTGAGCGGACGCTTGTTGGCGCCGGTGATGACGCGGCCGCGGCGGCCGTTGTCAAACAGCGCGTCCACCGCCTCCTGCAGCATCCGCTTTTCGTTGCGCACGATGATGTCGGGCGCGCGCAGCTCGATGAGCCGCTTGAGGCGGTTGTTGCGGTTGATCACGCGGCGATAGAGATCGTTGAGGTCCGAGGTCGCGAAGCGGCCCCCGTCGAGCGGCACCAGCGGGCGCAGTTCGGGCGGGATGACCGGCAGCACCGTCATCACCATCCATTCCGGGCGGTTGCCGGATTCGAGGAAGCTCTCGACCACCTTGAGCCGCTTGATGATCTTCTTGGGCTTCAGCTCGCCGGTGGCTTCCTTGAGATCGGCGCGCAGCGTCTCGGCCTCGTTCTCGAGGTCGATATTGGCCAGCATCTCGCGGATCGCCTCGGCACCGATATTGGCGGTGAAGGCGTCCATGCCATAGGCGTCCTGCGCGTCCATGAACTCTTCTTCCGACAGCATCTGGCCATAGGTCAGATCGGTCAGACCGGGCTCGATCACCACGTAGTTCTCGAAATAGAGCACCCGCTCCAGATCGCGCAGCGTCATGTCAAGCATCAGGCCGATGCGCGACGGCAGCGATTTCAGGAACCAGATATGCGCGCAGGGCGCGGCCAGTTCGATATGGCCCATGCGCTCGCGACGGACCTTTTGCAGCGTCACCTCGACACCGCATTTCTCGCAGACGACACCGCGATACTTCATGCGCTTGTACTTGCCGCACAGGCACTCGTAATCCTTGATCGGGCCAAAGATACGCGCGCAGAAAAGGCCATCACGCTCGGGCTTGAACGTGCGGTAGTTGATGGTCTCGGGCTTCTTGATCTCGCCATAGGACCACGACAGGATGCGCTCGGGGCTGGCTAGGCTGACCTTGATTTCGTCGAACACCTTGGCCGGAGCCGAGGGGTTGAACGGGTTGTTGGTGAGTTCCTGGTTCATTTTCATATCCTTAGAGGCTGGCGGTGAAAGGAGGGACAACGCCGTTTTCTTGAAAAGAAAACGGACCGGACCCTTTGAAAGGGTCCGGCGCGCGGCGCTTACTCATCCTCCTCCGCATCCAGGAGTTCCATGTTGAGGCCGAGACCCCGCACCTCTTTCACGAGCACGTTGAACGATTCCGGCACACCGGCTTCGAAATTGTCCTCGCCCTTGACGATGCTCTCGTAGACCTTGGTGCGGCCCGCCACGTCGTCGGACTTGACGGTGAGCATCTCCTGAAGCGTGTAGGCGGCGCCATAGGCTTCCAGTGCCCAGACCTCCATCTCGCCGAAGCGCTGGCCGCCGAACTGCGCCTTGCCGCCCAGCGGCTGCTGGGTGACGAGGCTGTAGGGCCCGGTCGAGCGCGCGTGGATCTTGTCGTCGACAAGGTGGTGCAGCTTGAGCAGGTACTTGACGCCCACGGTCACCGGGCGCGAAAATTGCTCGCCCGTGCGCCCGTCGAACAGCACCGACTGCCCGCTCTCGTCAAAGCCGGCGCGCCGCAGCGCGTCGTTGACATCGGGTTCCTTGGCACCGTCAAAGACAGGGGTCGCGATCGGCACACCGTTCGTCACGTTGCCCGCCGCCTCGACGAGGGTCTCCTCGTCCATGCCGCCGATGCCCTCCTCGTAGACCGCGTCGCCATAGGCGATGCGCATCGCCTCGCGCACCGGGGTCAGGTCGCCGCTGCGGCGATAGTCCTTGAGCGCCTCGTCGATCTGCAGCCCGAGGCCGCGCGCGGCCCAGCCCATATGCGTCTCGAGGATCTGGCCCACGTTCATCCGGCTGGGCACGCCCAGCGGGTTGAGGCAGACATCGACCGGCGTGCCATCGGCCAGGAACGGCATGTCCTCCATCGGGATCACCTTGGAGATCACGCCCTTGTTGCCGTGGCGCCCGGCCATCTTGTCGCCGGGTTGCAGCTTGCGCTTGATGGCGATGAAGACCTTGACCATCTTCATCACGCCCGGCGGCAGGTCGTCGCCGCGGCGCACCTTCTCCACCTTGTCCTCGAACCGCGCCTCGAGGGTGCGCTTTTGCACCTCGAACTGCTCGTGCAGCGCCTCTACCACCTGCGCGTCCGCCTCGTCCTTGAGGGCAAGCTGCCACCACTGGCCGCGGGTCAGCGTCGCCAGCAATTCCTCGGTGATCTCGGAATTGGCCTTGATGCCCTTGGGCCCCTTGACCGCCACCTTGCCGAGGATGAGCGCCTTGAGGCGCGCATAGATGTTGCGCTCCAGGATCGCCATCTCGTCATCGCGGTCACGCGCCAGGCGCTCGACCTCCTCGCGCTCGATCTGAAGCGCACGCTCGTCCTTTTCCACGCCGTGGCGGTTGAACACACGCACCTCGACCACGGTGCCGAAATCACCCGGCTTGACGCGCAGGCTCGTGTCGCGCACGTCGCTGGCCTTCTCGCCAAAGATCGCGCGCAGCAGCTTTTCCTCGGGCGTCATCGGGCTCTCGCCCTTGGGGGTGATCTTGCCCACCAGGATGTCGCCGGGCTGCACGTCGGCCCCGATATAGACGATCCCCGCCTCGTCGAGGTTGCGCAACGCCTCCTCGCCGACGTTGGGAATGTCGCGGGTGATCTCTTCCGGTCCCAGCTTGGTGTCGCGGGCAGCCACCTCGAATTCCTCGATATGGACGCTCGTGAACACGTCGTCGCGCACGATCCGCTCCGAGATCAGGATCGAGTCCTCGTAGTTATAGCCGTTCCACGGCATGAACGCGGCGATCACGTTCTTGCCCAGCGCCAGCTCGCCCATGTCGGTGCAGGGGCCGTCGGCGATCACCTCGCCCTTGTCGACCGTGTCGCCCACCTTGACCAGCGGGCGCTGGTTGATGCAGCTATTCTGGTTCGAGCGCTGGAACTTGCGCAGCCGGTAGATATCGACACCGGGATCGCCGATCTCGAGATCCTCGGTGGCGCGCACCACGATGCGCTGCGCGTCGACCTGGTCGATCACGCCGGTGCGGCGCGCCATGATGGCGGCACCGGAATCCTCTGCCACCTTGCCCTCGATGCCGGTGCCGACAAGCGGCGCCTCCGAGCGCAGGGTCGGCACCGATTGCCGCTGCATGTTCGAGCCCATGAGCGCGCGGTTGGCGTCGTCGTTTTCCAGGAACGGGATCAGCGAGGCGGCCACCGACACAAGCTGCTTGGGGCTGACGTCGATCAGGTCGACGTGCTCCACCGGGGCAAGCATGTACTCGCCCGAGCGCCGCGTGTTGACCATCTCGTTGACGAACTTGCCGCCCTCGTCGAGCGTCGCGTTGGCCTGCGCCACGGTGTGGCGCATCTCCTCGGTGGCGGACATGTAGACCACCTCGTCGGTGACCTGCCCGTTCTCGACGCGGCGATAGGGCGTCTCGATGAAGCCGTACTTGTTGACCCGCGCGAAGGTGGCGAGGCTGTTGATCAGGCCGATATTCGGGCCTTCCGGCGTCTCGATCGGGCACATCCGGCCATAGTGGGTGGGGTGCACGTCGCGCACCTCAAAGCCCGCGCGCTCACGCGTGAGGCCCCCCGGCCCGAGCGCCGACAGGCGGCGCTTGTGCGTCACTTCCGATAGCGGGTTGGTCTGGTCCATGAACTGCGAAAGCTGCGAGGAGCCAAAGAATTCGCGCACCGCCGCCGCCGCCGGCTTGGCGTTGATCAGGTCCTGCGGCATCACCGTGTCGATCTCGACCGATGACATCCGCTCCTTGATCGCGCGCTCCATGCGCAGCAGACCCACGCGATACTGGTTCTCCATCAGCTCGCCGACCGAGCGCACCCGGCGGTTGCCGAGGTGGTCGATATCGTCGATATCGCCCTTGCCGTCGCGCAGCTCCACCAGCGCGCGCACACAGGCCACGATATCGTCGCGGTCGAGCGTGCGCTGCGTGTCGGGCTTGTCGAGGTTGAGGCGCATGTTCATCTTGACGCGGCCCACCGCGCTCAGGTCATAGCGCTCGGCGTCAAAGAACAGCGTCTCGAAGAGCGCGGTCGCGGCCTCCTCGGTGGGCGGCTCGCCGGGGCGCATCACACGATAGATATCCATGAGCGCGCTCTCGCGGTTCATGTTCTTGTCCGCGGCCATGGTGTTGCGGATATAGGGCCCCACGTTGATACCGTCGATGTCGAGCACCGGAATGTCGGTCACCCCGGCATCCAGCAGCGCTTGCAGCGTGCCGCCGGTCACCGTGCCGTCCTTGTCGTGCTCGAGCGTCAGTTCGTCGCCCGCCTCGACATGGATCGCGCCGGTTTCCTCGTCGATGATGTCGCGCGCCACGAACTTGCCGACGATCTGCTCGAACGGCACCAGCAGGTTGGTGACCTTGCCCTCGTCGATGAGCTGCTTGACGGCGCGCGGCGTCACCTTCTTGCCCGCCTCGCAGATCACCTCGCCGGTCTTGGCATCCACCAGGTCATAGGTCGGGCGGGTGCCGCGCACCCGCTCGGGGAAGAATGTGGTGACCCAGCCCTTTTTCTTCTTCAGCTTGTAATCGACCGTGTCGTAATAGGCATTCATGATGCCTTCCTGATCGAGACCCAGCGCATAGAGCAGCGTCGTCACCGGCAGCTTGCGGCGACGGTCGATGCGGGCATGGACGATGTCCTTGGCGTCGAATTCGAAATCGAGCCACGAACCGCGATAGGGGATGATGCGGCAGGTGAACAACAGCTTGCCGGAGCTGTGCGTCTTGCCCTTGTCGTGGTCGAAGAACACGCCGGGCGAGCGGTGCATCTGGCTGACGACCACGCGCTCGGTGCCGTTAACGACAAAGGTGCCGTTATGGGTCATGAGCGGCATGTCGCCCATGAACACGTCCTGCTCCTTGATATCCTTGACGGATTTCGCGCCGGTATCGTCGTCCAGATCGAACACGATCAGCCGCAGCTTGACCTTGAGCGGCGCGGCATAGGTCATGTCGCGCTGCATGCACTCCTCGACGTCGTATTTCGGCTTCTCCAGCTCGTAGCTGACGAATTCGAGCACGCTGGTCTCGTTGAAATCCTTGATCGGAAAGGCCGACTGAAAGACGCCCTTGATCCCCTCGCCGTCCTGCGGCTCGGGCTCGTCGCCGGAGTTCAGGAACAGGTCATACGAGGATTTCTGCACCTCGATGAGGTTCGGCATCTCCAGAACTTCGCGAATCTTGCCATAGAACCTGCGCAAACGCTTCTGGCCGAGGTAGGTCTGAGCCATGATTGATCTCACCTTTCGTTTCTCACCGGCCGCTTACGCTGTCGGGCTCCAGCGCCGCGGTCCTCCGAGATGGCGGGGCGATCCATTCCCGGCCCCTGTCCCACCAGAGGCCTCCCGATCGCGCGAACCTCGCCTGAAAGAACCCCCGTCGCATCCGGGGCCTCTCTGAGACAGGTTCGGCCGGGCCCGGATTTTCCGGGCCCAGCCTTTTGTCGTGCCACACTTAGCGCGTGATCACTTGAGTTCGACCTCGGCGCCGGCTGCTTCCAGCTTGCCCTTGATCTCTTCGGCTTCCGTCTTGGAGATCTGCTCCTTGACGGCCTTGCCACCGGCCTCGACGAGGTCCTTGGCTTCCTTGAGGCCCAGACCGGTGATCGCGCGAACTTCCTTGATCACGTTGATCTTCGAGGCGCCTGCCGATTTCAGGATCACGTCGAATTCGGTCTGCTCCTCTTCGGCCTCGCCGCCGGCCTCGGCGGGACCGGCCATCATGACCGCGCCGCCGGCGGCGGGCTCGATGCCGTACTCGTCCTTGAGGATGGTTTTCAGTTCCTGTGCTTCGAGAAGCGTCAGGTTGACGATCTCTTCCGCGAGTTTTTTCAGATCAGCCATTTTTCAGCTCTTTCCGTTCTCTAGATGTGTTCCAACGTCGGGAAACAAACCCTACGCGAATGTTACAGTTTGCCTTACGCGGCCTCGGCCTTCTCTTCGATGGTCGAGAGGATGCTCGCGATGTTCGAAGCAGGTGCGCCAATGGCCCCCGCGATGTTCGAGGCAGGTGCGCCGATCATGCCGGCAATCGTCGCGATGAGTTCATCGCGCGACGGCAGTTTCGACGTGGCCTCGACACCGGCACGGTCCAGTGCCGTCTCGCCCATTGCCCCACCAAGGATTTCAAACTTCTTGTTGTCCTTGGCAAAGCCCTCCGCGACCTTGGCTGCTGCCACGGGGTCTTCGGAGAAGGTGAGCACGGTCATGCCCGAGAGGTAGTCAGCGATGCTTGCGCAGGGCTTGCCCTCAAGGGCGATCTTGGCGAGCCTGTTCTTGGCGACGCGGACCGATGCCTCGGCCGCACGGGCACGGGCACGAAGATCCTGCATCTCGGCAACTGTCAGACCCGTGTAGTGGGCAACCACCACGACGCCAGAGCTTTCGAAGATCTGGCCGAGTTCATCGACCACTTTCTCTTTCTGGGCTCTATCCACAGTTTCACTCCAAATTCGGGGGTTTCCCCCCGGCTCAGTTGTGCCACCCCGAGGGGGCGGCGTTCGGGTCCAATGTCAGGGTCCCGAGGCCAAGATCACCCGAGAGCGAATACCGCCGCCGGAAATCTCATCTCGTTCCCCATCTCGGGAAGGAATTATTCACCGCGGTTGCGATGAACCCTCCGTCTCGGACAGGACAGGGCCGGCTCGCGACCCTGCCATTCGCCCCCGCGCCAGGGCACGGGAGCAAATTCTCATTCTACAGCGGCGCTGCTGACGTCGATCGACACGCCTGCGCCCATCGTGGACGACAGCGAGATTTTCTTGACGTAGGTGCCCTTGGCCCCGGCGGGCTTCGCCTTCTGCACGGCAGAGACAAAGGCGCGCACGTTCTCGGCCAGCTTCGCGGCGTCGAACGACGCCTTGCCGACGCCGGCATGCACGACACCGGCCTTCTCGGCCTTGAACTGCACCTGCCCGCCCTTGGCGTCCGTGACGGCCTGCGCCACGTCCATGGTGACCGTACCGACCTTGGGGTTCGGCATCAGGTTGCGCGGGCCCAGGATCTTGCCCAAGCGGCCCACGACCGGCATCATGTCGGGCGTGGCGATGCAGCGGTCGAATTCGATCGTGCCGCCCTGAATGGTCTCCATCAGGTCCTCGGCACCGACGATGTCGGCCCCTGCGGCCTCGGCCTCCTCGGCCTTGGCACCGCGGGCAAAGACGGCGACGCGCACGGTCTTGCCGGTGCCGTTGGGCAGGCCGACGACACCGCGCACCATCTGATCGGCGTGGCGCGGATCGACGCCGAGATTCAGCGAGATTTCAACCGTCTCGTCGAATTTCGCGGTGGCGTTGCCCTTGATGAGCGCGACCGCGTCCTCGACGCTGAGATTGTCCTTGCCGGCGGCGGCTTCGCGCAGGGCGCGGGTGCGTTTTCCAAGCTTTGCCATCACTTCACCTCGATGCCCATGGAGCGCGCGGACCCGAGGATGATCTTCATCGCGGATTCGACGTCGTTCGCGTTCAGGTCCTTCCACTTCGCCTCGGCGATCTCGCGCACCTGCTTGGTGCTGACAGTGCCGGCGGTGGCGCGGCCCGGCGTCTTGGAGCCGGATTTCAGCTTGCTTGCCTTCTTCAGGTAGTAGGACGCCGGCGGCGTCTTGATGTCCATGTCAAAGGACTTGTCCTGATAATAGGAAATCACCGTCGGACAGGGGGCACCCGGCTCCATCTCCGCCGTCTTGGCGTTGAACGCCTTGCAGAATTCCATGATGTTGATGCCGCGCTGGCCCAGTGCGGGGCCGACGGGCGGGCTGGGGTTGGCTTGCCCGGCTTTCACCTGGAGCTTCAGCTTCCCGATCAGTTTCTTGGCCATTTGGCCTCTCCTTTACGTCCAACACCGTCGGGACGCGCCCCTCCGGCTCTCTCGTTGCGTGGTCCGGCCCGGCGGCCGCGGCCGCCTCGCCTCCCACGGTTCACACGGTCAGGTCTGCTTGGTGACCTGCGTGAATTCCAGTTCGACCGGCGTCTCCCGGCCGAAGATCGACACCGACACCTTCAGGCGCTGGTTGTCGTCGTCGACATATTCGACCATTCCGTCGAAATCCTCGAACGGGCCGTCGTTGACCTTGACCTTCTCGCCGATCTCGAAATGGATCAGCGTGCGCGGGCTCTCCTCGCCTTCCTGCACGCGGTTGAGGATGGCGTTCACCTCGGCGTCGCGCATCGGCATCGGGCGGCCCTGCGGCCCGAGAAAGCCGGTGACGCGGTTGATCGAATTGATCATGTGATAGCCGCGATCCGACATTTCCATGTGCACCAGCACATAGCCCGGCATGAAACGCCGCTCGGCGGTGACCTTCTTGCCGCGGCGAATCTCGATCACCTCCTCGGTCGGCACGAGAACCTCGTCGATCTCGTCCTCGAGGCCGTTATCGGCGACTGCCTGCCTGATCTGCTCGGCGATCTTCTTCTCGAAATTCGAGAGAACGCTCACCGAGTACCACCGCTTTGCCATCGCCGCTCCATACCCTTGTCTTGACCGGCCTTGGGCCGTATTTCCCTGATCTTTCAAGCGGCTGGAGCCGCAGTCCCCAAATGAAAATCGGCGCGCAACACGAATCGTCGCGCGCCATCGTTCGGGGTACGGGGCGGACTATCCCCGTTTCACCCTGATTTCAAGGGCATTCTGCCGCAAATCTCGCGGACGACAGCCACAGCCGCGCCCGCCATCGCCCGTGCCGGTCCACGCCCAGCCGCGGCCGCACCAGCGCGGGCCGCCTCCCCAGTTCGAGCCGCCAGCGCCGCCCGGCGGGAAAGTCAAAGCCGAAAACCCGCGGCGCCAGCCGCTCGGGCACGATCCCCGCGCTCGCCCAGCCGGGAAAGGCAAGGCTCGCCTGCTCCACGATGTCGCCCCCCGACACGAGGCTCAGCTCCAGCAGCTCCTCGTGAGGGATGTCGTGATCGGAGAACACGATCCACTCCTCCCCGACCGCGAACACCTCCAGCACATGCCGCCCCGGCACCCACAGCTCGGGACCCGGATCATCGCAGCGCAGCCGCAGGACCGGACCGTCCGGCCCCTCGCGCCGCTCCAGCACCTGCCAGCCCGCGGCCATCAGAAGAACAGGCTCACGCCGAACGCGCCCAGCGCCCCGCCGACAAAGGCACCGATACCCACGCAGACCGGCGCGCCCGGCCCGCAGACGAGGCCCGCCGCCGCGCCGCCGACGACACCGCCCCCGATGCCGCCGCCCATCACGGCCCCTTCCTCGACCGCCTGAGCGCCGGGGTCGTCGGCCACCGCGATGTTGTAGACAGACACCCCTATGCTCAGCACGATGAGGCCCCGCCCAAAGCGCGAGGCGCGCCGCATCATCGCGTTCACGCGCGGATTGGCGCGGCCCGAGGCGCGCACGATCTCGGCATAGACGCGGTTCTGGTCCGCGGCCGACAACTGATCGAAACGCACCCCCGCACCGAACAGCCGCTTGGTATAGCGCGTCAGGAGGGTCTGCCGGTTCAGGCCCGAGGATTTCATCTGCTCGGCCAGCGCGCGCCCCACGGGCGAGGTGCGCCCGCGCAGCGCCTCCAGCGTGGTGTTGCGCAGCAGCATCGCCTCGTCCGCGGCCTGCGCCCAGCTCAGCCGCCCGGCCCGCACCGCGCGCTCAAGCTCGATCGCCGCCTCGGAAATCTGCCGCTGGTAGAGCAGGCGCACCTGCGCATCGTTGGTCGCCATCGCCGCCGCGGCGGTCACATCCGCGCGCAGCACCTCGATGGCGCGCTCGAACGCCGCGCGCTCGTCGTGATCGGTCGAGACACCGGATGGTCCCGGGCCGGATGTCCAGAAGGTTTCCGCCATGCGCCCGCCGCCCTGCTACCGCGTCATCCACAGGGTGCGCCAACGCGGCGGGGGCGGTCAAGTGTCCCGTGGCGCGCGGGTCACCCGAAAATGCCGAGGACACCCTGCAAACCGCTGCGGATCGCCAGATCGACCAGCGCGAAGAAGATCGCCGTCAGCGTCGCCATGATGAACACCATCACCGTGGTCAGAAGCACCTCGCGCCGGGTGGGCCAGACCACCTTGGACACTTCCGAGCGGACCTGCTGAATGAACTGGAGCGGGTTGGTTTGGGCCATCTGCACGGTCTTTCCTGAATTCGACATGGCGCGACATACGCGGGCCACGCCCCGAATTCAAGGGCCGAGCGCGCTCAGCCGCGCAGGTCGTGCAGCCGCTCGGACCGTGCGGCGCGCGCCTCCGGCATCTCTTCATCCGCATCCGCGGCGGCACCGCCCCGCTCGCCGCTCCGCGCGACAAGCCGCTCCGCCCGCTCGCGCAGCCGTTCGAGGATTTCGGGGCCGAACAGCGCCACGCCCGCAAGGCAGATCACGAAGCCCGTGAACAGCAGGGCGAGCACCGTCGCCGGCCAGACAAGCACCGCGGCAAAGACCGCCGCCCACGCCCCGTGCGCCGGCCCGGGCCGCCACGCAAGAAGCCGCGCCAGCGCCCCGCGCGCATGCGTCACGGTGCGGGGATGCCGCCTCTTCGCCCCGCGCGCGGCCGCCGCGGCCGCAAGGTCGTCGGGCAGCGTCAGATCCGGCAGCCCGTCGCGCGCGCGCCGCCTGCGATCCTCGCGCATCAGCTTCTCGATCCTGCGCACGGCGTTATGGACCGCGATCTCCGTGGTCGCCGCATCCTCTGGCGACCGGCCCTCGCCGCCATCGAGCCCGGCGGCGACATGTTCGGTCCGGGCAGGCCCGGCATCCATGTGATGTGTCATGATGGCAGCACTCTTTAATCTTGTGTCCACGCCCCCACGCGGATCGGCACCCGGCGCAAGGCCAATGCCGATTGGCGGCGTGGGTGGGGCGCAAATGTGGCGCAAACGTGGCAAATGCGGGTCAAAAATGTGGAAATTCGCATTTTCACCACAATTTAGACTTATTTGTCGATTGATGGATGCTCTTGCCGCATGGCCGGGGCACGGGCACGGGCACAGACGCGGGCGGCAACCCGACGGTCGCAACGCACATCACTGAACCGAGGGATATGGCAGGGGCAGCAGGGTTCGAACCCGCGACCTACGGTTTTGGAGACCGTCGCTCTACCAGCTGAGCTATACCCCTGTCGAGGCGGCGTGTTATTGCCTTTCGCCCGGCCCGTCAAGCGGGCGTGCGCCGGAAATCGGCGGCGGACAGGCCCGCGTCAGGCAATCGAGAAAGGCGGCGCAGACCGGGCCGGGGCTGCGCCCCTCGCGCAGCACCACGCCCACCTCGCGCTCTGCCGTCCCGTCGGCCAGCGGCAGAGCCACCAGATCCGGCGTCAGCGAGACCGTGGCCAGCCGCGGCAGCAGCGTCACCCCGGCACCCGCCCGCACCAGCGCCAAAAGCGAGATGACGTTACGCGCCCGGAGCGCCGAGGCGGCGACCAGCGCCCGGTAGCCGCCCGCCGCGATGGCGCTTGCCGCGTCGTTGCCGATGATCCGCTCGCCTGCCAACGCATCCCAGCCCACCGGTCCCGCCCCTGCGGCCAGCGGATGACCCCGCCGACAGACCAGCCGGAACGGATCGCGAAACAGCGGCGCGAAACTGAGCCCCGCGCCGCGCGCCACCGGCCCCGCGATACCCAGTTCGACCGTGCCATCGGCCACCATCGCGTGCACGCTGCGGCTGTCGGTATCGACCAGTTCGATGGTCACGCCGGGCCGCGCGTCGAGAAATCCCGCCAGCAGCCCCGGCAGCAACTCGGCGGCGACCGACGGCACCGACGCGAGTTGCAGCCGCCCCTGCCGCCCCGTCGCCACCGCCTCGATCCGTTCCAGCGCGCGGTCGTGCTCGCGCAGCATCTCCGCCGCGATCCCCCGCACCTCTTCGCCCAGCCCGGTCAGCCGGTTCTTGCGGTCGCTCTCGAACAGCGGCGCGCCAAAATCCTGCTCAAGGCTCTTCAGCGTCATCGAAACCGCCGAGGGCGTGCGATAGAGCCGCGCCGCCGCATCGCGGATATTGCCGCACTCCGCGACATGCACGAACACGCGCAGGGAGGTGATGCCGATCATGCCCCCATACTTCAGAATGATTGAAATACGGTCAAGTTAAATTCGATTGACCTTATGCCATGCCCTCGACACCCTCGGCCCGTTGCAAAAGGGGGCCCGCGTGACGGCACAGCATCTGGAGCTTGACAGTATCGAAACCCTCGCGCGCGACGCGCTTGTGCGCGCCGGCGCCTCAGTCGCGCAGGCGGCCCCGGTGGCACGCTCCACCCGGCTCGCCGAACGCGACGGCATCCGCAGCCACGGCCTCATGTACGTGCCCGTCTATGCCGAGCATCTGCGCTGCGGCAAGGTGCTGGGCGATGCCGCGCCACAGGTCGCCCGCCCCCGCCCCGGCGCGGTGCGCGTCGATGCCGCCCACGGCTTTGCCCATGCCGCCATCGACGCGGGCTGGCCTGTCTTCACCTCCGCTGCCCGCGAGCAGGGCATCGCCGCCATGTCCGTGCACCGCTCCTATAATTGCGGCGTGCTGGGCCACCATGCCGAGCGGCTGGCCTGTGACGGGCTGGTGGGCCTCTGTTTCACCAACGCGCCCGCCTCGATGGCCCCCACCGGCGGCCACCGCCCGGTGATCGGCACCAATCCCTTCGCGCTCGCCGTGCCCGATGAGTCCGGCGGCGCGCGGCTGGTCATCGACCAGTCCGCCAGCGCCATCGCCAAATCCGAGATCGTGCTGCGCGCCCGCCAGGGCGAGCCGATCGAGCCGGGCTGGGCGCTCGACTCGAGCGGCAACCCGACCGAGGACGCCGAGGCCGCGCTCGCAGGCTCGATGCGCCCCGCGGGCGGGCAAAAGGGCTTTGGCGCGGGGCTGATGGTCGAGATCTTCGCCGCCGCTCTCTCCGGGGGCAATCTCGGCCTCGACGCCAGCCCCTTCTCCGGTCCCAAGGGCGGCCCGCCCGGCACCGGGCAATTCTTCATCGCGGTGGACCCGGGCGCGTTCTCCGGCGACGCCTTCGGCCCCGCCATGGCGCGGCTGGCCCAGAGCATCGCCGAGCAGGAGGGCGCCCGCCTGCCCGGCGCCCGCCGCGCCGCCAACCGCGCCCGCATCGAGGCCGGGGGCGTCACGGTACCCCAAGAGCTGTTGGACCGGATCGCGGCGGCCTGAGGCCCGGCGACAACCAAAAGGACGAGCATGACCAACGAGACCCGCAATTTCATCGCAGGCCAATGGCAGACCGGTGCCAGCACCGCCGAGAATCGCAACCCGTCCGACCTTTCGGACGTGATCGGCCACTACGCGCAGGCCGACGCGGCACAGCTTGACGCCGCCCTTGCCGCCGCGCGCACAGCACAAGCGGCATGGGGTGCCACCGGCCCGCAGAAACGCCACGATGTGCTGATGGCCATCGGCACCGAGTTGATGGCCCGCGCCGAGGAGATCGGGGCCATGATCGCCCGCGAAGAGGGCAAGCCGCTGGCCGAGGGCAAGGGCGAGACCTACCGCGCCGGGCAATTCTTTACCTATTTCGCCGCAGAGGCGCTGCGCCAGCTTGGCGACACCGCCGACAGCGTGCGCCCGGATATCGAGATCGACGTGCGCCGCGAGCCGGTGGGCGTGGTGGCGATCATCAGCCCGTGGAACTTCCCCATCGCCACGCCCGCGTGGAAGATCGCGCCCGCATTGGCCTTCGGCAACGCGGTGATCTGGAAACCCGCCAACCAGACCCCGGCGAGCGCCGTGGCGCTGACCGAAATCATCGTGCGGCAGGACCTCCCCGAGGGCCTCTTCAACCTCGTCATGGGGCCGGGGCGCGAAGTGGGGCAACGCCTGGTCGAGAGCGCACAGGTGGACGCCATCAGCTTCACCGGGTCCGTTCCGGTAGGCCGCGGCATCGCGGCGGCGGCGATGGTCAACATGACCAGGATCCAGATGGAGATGGGATCGAAGAACCCGATGGTGATCTGCGACGATTGCGATCTCGATCTTGCCGTGGCCCACGCGGCGAACGCAGCCTTCGGCGGCACCGGGCAGAAATGCACCGCCGCCTCGCGGCTGATCGTGCAGGACGGCATTCACGACGCCTTCGTCGAAAAGCTGGTCGCCGCCACGCAGGCGCTCAAGGTCGGTCACGCGCTGGAAGACGGCACGCAGATCGGCCCCGTCGTCAGCGAGGGGCAGCTCAGCGGCAATCTCGATTACATCAAACTCGGCCAGTCCGAGGGCGCGGACCTCCTCTGCGGCGGCACCCGGCTGGAGCGCGCGACCGACGGCTATTACATGGCCCCCGCCGTGTTCGCGGGCACCGACAATGCCATGCGCATCAACCGCGAGGAAATGTTCGCCCCCGTCACCTGCATCCTCAAGGCGGGCAGCTACGACGAGGCGCTCAACATGGCCAACGAAACCGAATTCGGCCTGACGGCGGGGATCATGACCCGCTCGCTCGCCCGCGCCACCCATTTCCGCCGCAACGCGCGCGCAGGCTGCGTGATGGTCAACCTGCCCACCGCCGGCACCGATTACCACGTTCCCTTCGGCGGGCGCGGCGCATCGAGCTATGGCCCCCGCGAACAGGGCCGCTATGCCGAGGAATTCTACACCACGGTCAAGACCTCCTACATCCATTCGGGGGTGCCCGCATGACGCCACCCCGCATCGACGCCCTGCAATATGCCAACTGGTCGGAGGATATTTTCCGGCAGATGCGCGCGGGCGCGGTCGATGCGGTGCATGTGACGATCACGTACCACGAGAATTTCCGCGAGACGGTGCTCAATATCGAGGCATGGAACCGCTGGTTCGAGCGCTTCCCCGACCTGATCTTTCAGGGCTTCACCGCCGATGACATCGCGCTGGGCCGGGCGACCAATCGCACCGCGATCTTCTTCGGCTCGCAGAATCCCTCCTGCATGGAGGACGATATCGGCCTCATCGAGGTGCTGCACCGGCTTGGCCTGCGCTTCATGCAACTGACCTACAACAACCAGTCGCTGCTGGCGACGGGCTGTTACGAGGCCGAGGATACCGGCCTCACCCGCATGGGCCGCGAGGTGGTGACCGAGATGAACCGGGTGGGGCTGGTGGTGGACATGAGCCATTCCTCTGAGCGCTCCACGCTGGAGGCCATCGCGCATTCGACGCGCCCCATCGCCATCACCCACGCCAACCCGGCAAGCTGGCACCCCGCCCGGCGCAACAAGTCGGATCGCGTGCTCGACGCGCTGGCGGAAAGCGGCGGGATGCTGGGCTTTTCGCTCTATCCGCATCACCTGAAGGGCGGCGGCGACTGCACGCTGACGGAATTCTGCGCGATGATCGCCCGCACCGCCGAGCGGATGGGCATCGACCGGGTCGGCATCGGCTCGGACCTGTGCCAGGATCAGCCCGACAGCGTGGTGGACTGGATGCGTGCGGGCCGCTGGACCAAGCACCGCGACTTCGGCGAGGGCAGCGCCGACGCGCCCGGCTTTCCGCCGATGCCCGACTGGTTCCGCGACAACCGCGATTTCGACAATATCGCGCAGGGGCTGCTCGCCACCGGCATGAGCCACGCGGAGGTGGCGGGGATCATGGGCGGCAACTGGGCGCGCTTCTTTGCCGAGAGCTTCGGCGCAGCCGACACCCGGCAGCGGGAGGCCGCGCAGTGACCTGCGCGGATCGCAACCCCATGCCGCAGGCAGCAGCGTTCCGGCGACCGCCGTCGGAGGTCATGCGCCTCGACCGGATGGGATGCAGCCACCCGACGCGGCTGTCGTTCCTGCGGCAATTGCTGCGCCGGATCGAGGCCGAGGGCTGGGTCTTCGACCGCCCGGTCTGGGACATGGACGCGCGCGGCGTGGGCCGCGCGGTCTACCGGATGCGCACACCCGGCGGCGATCTCAGCCTCGTGGCGTTCGGCCATGACCTGCCCGCCGACCAGCGCTCTGACCGGGTGATCGCCACCGCCTGGGACGCGACCTTCGCGCTGTTCGATGGCACACCGGATGCCGGTGATCTGGACCGGCTCGCGGCCAATGTGCCGCTGCAAGAGGCCGGGCGGGTCAGCCCGCGCGAGCTGTCGCTCAGCCGCGCGAACCGGTCGGTTCGGCTCTTCAACCATGTGGTCGAGCGGCTGGCGGCGGGGCAACAGCCCGACGAGGCGATGCTGCGCGAGACCGGCTATCTGATGCGCACCACCGCCGTCTACGGCTCGGGCAAGTTCGGGGCCGCCGACCGCGCGATGATCGCCGGGCGGCCCGCTCTGAACGCGCCCTTTCAGGCCGAGATGCTGTCGGTCTGGCTGACCCGCGCCTTTACCGTCGATCTGGTCGAACATCTGGCGCGCGCGCGGGGCGGCGCGGCGGCGGTGCCCCTGCGCAAGGATCTGCGCCGGGGCCTTGGCGTGGGCAATTCCACCGGCCTCGGCATGGCACCGTTTCTGGTGCGGCACCCGGTGCTTCTCAACAACTGGATGATGGCCCGCGAAGAGGCGCTGGCCCGCGTGCGCGCGCAAGAAACTGCGGACGCGGCGGCACGCGCCGGCTTTCACACGGCGCTCGCGGCGGCGGTGCAAAACGCCACCGACTGGCAGAGCGCACACCCGATACAGCAGGCCAAGCTGACCGATCTGCGCGATGGTCTGGCCCGGCTGGATCGCTTCGTCGCAGAGGGCTGGGACGCGGCCGCCCCACAGCCCTGGGACGCGCTCTGGCACTGGGGGCAGGCGCATCTGCCGCTGGAGGCACAGGAGGCGCTGCTCGCCGCGATGCTGGAGCCGCATGGCGATCTGATCGACGGGTTGGGCGCGTGCATGCAGGCCGACGAAGAGGCGCATTTCGGCATCGACGGCGCGATGCGCGTGGCCGCGTTGCGCGACATCCTGCAAGCGCACTACGACTGGGCCATCGACACCGATTACACCGACCCCGCCCATTGCGCGCGATTCTGGTACATCTCCGAGGAAAAGCTGGAGCCGCGCCTTGGCGAGCGGTTTGAGGAGGAGGGCGCAAGCCGCGAGTTGCCGCTCGATACCGGGCGGCAGGCGGCGGCGCTGTGGCACGCCCTGCAGGAGGAGGACGGTGATGCCCCGCTGGCACGGTTCCTGCTGGCCCATCCCGAACACCGCCTGATGGTGCGCCGCGTACAGATCGCCGCGCGCCACCCGTTCGCGGAAATTCGCGACAACCTGATTGATGCCGGGATGCTGCCCATCGACCTGCTGCGTTGCAAGTTGGCGTTTTTCGGCGCGACACGCTTCGATCCGCGCTCGGATCGGTGGGTGCGGATCAGCCTCTTTCAGGGCGCGCCCTACCCCGACGAATTGAACCGGGAGGAGGCATCGTGATGCTGCCGCCCAACGACCCCGCGCACAGCGCCTCGGAGCCCCACGCGCATCACGCCGCCACGGTGCGCCTGTCGCTGTCGGAGATCAACGCGCTGTGCTTCAAGGCCGCGCGCGGGTGCGGGCTGAGCTGGGGCGAGGCGGAAGAGGCGGGATGGGCCGCTGCGTGGCTGACGCGCGCGGGGCTTTCCGGGCCTTCACTCGTGTTGAACTGGTTGCGGGATTGCGCCACGCTGGCGCGCCCGGTGCCCGAACAGGGCCGCTGGCGCGCCCCCACCGGGCCGCTCTGTCCGCTGCGCGCGGGGCTGGCGCTTGCCGATCATGCCGGGCTGCCCGAGGGGCCGGGCGAGGACGGCCTGTCTATCGAGACCGTCGCGCACCCGCTTGTCCTGCTGCCCTTCGTGGCGCGTTCGGCCACAAGGCTTGACCTGCCGCTGCGGATCCGTTGGGGTGGCGCGGACGTCACGCTGGATCGGGACGGGACCGGTCCGATCACCCTGCCCCCGGGGCAAGAGCACGAGGCCCCCGCCGATCTGCGCATCGCCACTCTGGACCGCCCCGATACCGACGCGATACCGACAGTTTACAGCGTGCCGATCCAGGGCATCGCACTTACCGACTGGCAGGCGCTCGATGCTCTGGCATTGCGCGTCACCGTCCCGCCCTCGGCCGCCTCGCGCGCCGGGGCGGGGGCTGCGGGGGATGACAACGATTGACCCGCAACAAGACGACCTACCATGATGAAGATCACTCAACCGGGAGAAAGACCATGAAAAAACTGACACTTGCACTGGCCTTCGGCGCGCTGACCGCGCCCGCGATGGCACATGCCGAATGCGGCGAAGTCTCTGTCGCCGAGATGAACTGGGCCTCGGGCTCGATCATTTCGAAGATCACCGAGTTCCTGATGGAGCAGGGCTATGGCTGCGACGTGACGCTGGTGCCCTCGGCCACCACCACCGCGATCACCTCGCTGGCCGAGAACAACGAGCCCGACGTCGTGCCCGAACTCTGGGTCAATTCGGCCCCCGCCTATTTCAAGCTCGAAGAGGAAGGCAAGGTCAAGAAGGCGGCCGATGTCTTTGCCGAGGGCGGCAGCGAGAACTGGTGGGTGCCCGACTATCTGGTGGAAGAGCACCCCGAACTCGCCACCATCGAGGGCATCCTCGCCAATCCCGAACTGGTCGGCGGGCGCTTCCACAACTGCCCCGACGGCTGGGGCTGCCGGATCGCCAATGACAACCTCGTCAAGGCGTTCGATTTCGAGGGCCACGGCATCGAGGTGTTCAACCACGGCTCGGGCGACACGCTGCCCGCCGCCATGGCCTCGGCCTACGAGAACAAGGAACCGTGGTTCGGCTATTACTGGGGGCCGACCGCCGTGCTGGGCCGTTACAACATGGTGGCCGTGGACATGGGGCCGCATATCGCCGAAATCCACGACTGCAACCAGACGCAGGATTGCGAAAACCCCGGCAAATCCGCCTACCCGGCGGCTCCGGTGCTGACCGTCGTCACCTCGGATTTCGCAGAGCGTAACCCCGAGGTGTTCGAACTGGTGAGCAACATCTCCTTCGGCACGCAGGAGCTGAGCAACCTGCTGGCATGGCAGGCCGACAACAGCGCCTCGGCAGAAGAGGCCGCCGTCCATTTCCTGACGCAGAACAGCGACACCTGGAAGGGCTGGGTCAATGACGCCGCCGCCGAGAAGCTGAGCGGCATCATCAAGTAAATCATGCCCATGGGCGGGGCCGTGCCATGCGCGCGGCCCCACCTGCCCAAGACCACGACAAGGCCTGCCCAAGGGCCTGCGCAGGGAGAGCCGAAACATGGCGACATATGATTTCATCTTCAACGGGCTCGGCCTGCGGGAGTGGTGCGACAAGGATGCGAGCACCGGCCCGATGAGCATGGCCGACCTGCTCGCCCAGGGCTCGGGCGGCGGTGAGGGCACCCCCATCTGGGAGTTGCCTTTTCCCTCTCTCGATGCGCTGAACGAGGCGTGCCCGGCGATCGCCCGGACCCGCGACCTGACCAAGGGGGTCGAGACCAGCTTTCTCGGCGTCAAGGATTCGCTCAAGGTGGTGCTCGACCCGATCACCCAACCGCTGAGCTGGTTTCTGGAGGGCGCGCTCTACGCGTTCCAGAACACACCGTGGTTCATCATGATCCCGATCCTGCTGGCGGTGGTCTGGTTCGCGTCGAAATCCATGAAGCTGGTGGGCTTTGTCGCCTTTTCGATCCTCTTTCTGGCGTTCATCGACCATTATAACTTCGCCATGCAGACGCTGGCGATCATCTTCGTCTGCGCGTTTCTATGCGTGCTGTTGGGCGTGCCCATAGGCATCGCCATGTCGCGCAGTGACACGATGCAGCGCCTGACGATCCCCGTGCTGGACATGCTCCAGACACTGCCGCCCTTCGTCTATCTCATTCCGCTGATCTTCCTCTTTTCGGTGACCGAGCCGAAACTCTACGGCATCGCGATCATCCTCTATGCCATCGTGCCGGTCATCCGACTGACCGATCTCGGTATCCGGCTGGTCGACAAGGAGGTGATCGAGGCCGCCGAGGCGTTCGGCATGACCGACCGGCAAAAGCTCTATGGGGTGCAGATCCCGCTGGCGCTGCCCAATATCATGGCGGGGGTGAACCAGACCATCATGATGAGCCTCGCCATGGTGGTAATCGCCTCGCTGGTGTCGGCCCCCGGTCTGGGCGTGCTGGTGCTGCGCGGCATCCGCAACCTGGAACTGGGCGTCGGTCTGATCGCCGGTCTGGGCATCGTGCTTCTGGCGGTGATCCTCGACCGGGTGACCAAGGCGGCGCTGGCCCGCGTCAATGCCGCAAGTGCGGCGCAGAGAAACTCATGAACGGGGCCGCTGGAATGGACAAAGACGTCAAGATCTCGATCCGCAATCTCTACAAGATCTTCGGGTCGGACCCGCAGCGCGCGCTGGAACATGTGCGCGCCGGCATGGGCAAGCCGGACCTGATGGAAAAGCACCGGCATGTGCTGGGCCTGCAGGACATCAATGTCGACATGCGCGGCGGCGATATCACCGTCATCATGGGGCTCTCGGGCTCTGGCAAATCCACGCTGATCCGCCACCTTAACCGGCTGATCGAGCCGACGGCGGGGCAAATCCTGCTCGATGGCGAGGACGTGCTGGCCTATGGCGAACGCGACATGCGCCGCCTGCGGCGGCAGCAGATGTCGATGGTGTTCCAGCATTTCGCGCTGCTGCCGCACCGCACCGTGCTGGAAAACACCGGCATGGCCCGCGCCGTGCGCGGCGAGCGCCGGGCCGACTACCAGGACGACGCGCTCAGGTGGCTCGACCGCGTGGGCCTCGGCGGCCAGGGCGGGCAATATCCGCATCAGCTCTCGGGCGGGATGCAACAGCGGGTGGGCATCGCCCGCGCGCTGGCCTCGGATTCGCCCATCATGCTGATGGACGAGGCGTTTTCCGCGCTCGATCCGCTCATCCGCACCGACATGCAGGACCTGCTGCTCGAATTGCAGGAAGAGCTGCACAAGACCGTCATCTTCATCAGCCACGACCTCGACGAGGCGCTCAAGCTCGCCGATCACCTCGTGATCCTCAAGGATGGCCGGGTGGTCCAACAGGGCGAGCCGCAGGACATCCTGCTGCACCCCAACGATCCCTACATCGTCGACTTCATCAGCGACATCAACCGCGCGCGGGTGCTGCGCGTGCGCTCGGTGATGACCGCAGGCGCGGACGGCAGCGGGCCGTTCGCGGGAGAGGTCGGGCCCGACGACACGCTGGAATCGGTGATCGCCGTCTCCGGCGGGGATACCGCGCTCAGCTACCGGGTCATGCGCGACGGTCGTCAGGTGGGTGTCCTCGACATGCAGAACCTCGTGCGCGCGCTCGTCCCCACCAGCGCCGCCGATGACGGCATGCGCGCCCGCGCGGTTTGAAAGGGGCGCGGACCCTGCACCACATACCGCCGTATGCAGCAGCAGAACCGCATGCGTAGTAAATGGGCGCTGGCGTTGAGATCATTGGGTAATCCCCGCCCGCTCGGACCGGAACACCCACGAAACCGCCGGCGTCCACCGCGTCCGCGTGCCGGCCGCCGGCGCGGCATGTTGCCCCCGCCTGGCCTTGTGCCTGCCGAATACGGAGCGTCAGGCGCGCCGGTCAGGGTTTCGCCGCCTCCAGCGCCGCGATATCCGCACCGCAGATCGCGGCCTCCTGCGCCATGATTCGTTCAATGGGCCAGTCCCACCAGGCGAGTGCCTCGAGCCGTGCGACGTCGCCGGGCGCAAAGCGCCGCCGCAGCGCGCGCGCGGGGTTTCCCGTGACGACGGAGTAGGCGGGAACCACGCCTCCAACCACCGCGCCCGCGCCGACGATGACGCCATTGCCGATACGCGCGCCGGGCAACACCGTAGCCCCGCGGCCCAACCAGACGTCGTGCCCCAGCATCGTGTCGTCACCCGGACCGGGCATGGACGGGCGCGCTGGATCGGCCGATCCGTTGAAAATCGCGAACGGATAGGACGAAATGCCGTCATGCCGGTGATTGGCCGAAGCGGTGATGAATTCCACGCCATCGGCAATCTGACAGAACCTGCCGATGACCAATTGTTCGGGTGATCCGGGGTAGAGGTAGGGGGCCAGCCGCGCGGCCCAGTCCGCGGGCGGGGTGGCGCTGCTGGCATAGCTGTATTCGCCCACCGTGATGCGCGGGTGATCGAGCACCGCGCGCAGGAATACTGTGCCGGCATGGGGGCTGCCATCCGGCAGGATCACGGGATTGCGGGTCGTGGGGTCGGGAAAGGGTCCAGGCATGTCAAAGCCTCGCATCTGGTCGCGTGTCATCAGGGGTTGGCGATCAGGCGGCTTTGTTCATGGCTTCCTCCATTGGCTGGGTTGCAACCGCTACCAGAGGCCGGGAACAAATGGAAGCGTAACGCCAGCCCGATTGCGCACCCGGCTTTCTCCGCTGCCTCAAATCCCGGGGCACCGACCCGGATCAGCCCATATGCCCGCGTTCAATCAGGAAACCTGCAGCCGCCTGCACCGCCTGTTCCGCCGGGATAAAATCCATCCCCAGCATCGCGCGCGCCTTGCTGCCGCTCGATCCCACATCCTTGCCCAAAGCCGGGACGATTCCCGCAATCGCCTTGTCGAAAATGCCCAAGGCCCGAAAAACCCAGTCCGGTGCCTCCCGTCTGGCAATGCGGCGGTCGGGGTAGGCACCTCGCAAGCAATCCGCGAATTGCCGCAACCACATCTGGTCAGAGACACCGATTAGACGCTCACCAACTGTCTCGGGTTTTGACAGCGCGGCCACATGCATGCGTGCAATGTCGCGCACATCCACAATGTCCAGTTTCAGCCGTGGCACGACCGGATCCTTGCCGCCAAGCACGCGTTTCACAAAATCCATCGACGTTCCGAAATCATCGTCCAGCGGTGGCCCCATGACAAAGCCGGGGTTAATGACGGTCAGCTCGATCTCCGGATGAACCTTAACGTATTTCCAGGCCGCGCGCTCGGCCAGGGTCTTGGATTTCGCATAGGCGTGACAGGCGGGGCTTTCCGGGTCGCTCCAGTTCGCCTCGGTCATGAGCGCATGGTCGGGCATCGGATTCTGATAGACCACCGCCACCACCGAAGAGGTCATTACAACCCGGTTCACACCGGCAGACTGCGCCGCCTCAAGCGCCCGCAACGTACCATCCACCGCCGGACGGATAAGGTCATCTTCGTCCTTTGGCATCGTCATCGGAAAGGGCGATGCCGTATGGATCAACACGCCCGTGCCTGCAAGTGCATCGGCCCAACCTGCGTCATCCTTGAGGTCCAGCAGCGCAAAACTCAACCGGTCCTCGTCCAGAGGGTCTCCCAGCTCTTTCTCCATGGTCGTGCGTACATGTGCCGCCTTCGCCTCGGACCGGACCGAGCCGCGCACGACATGACCCTTCTGAAGAAGCTGCAACACGATATGGCGCGCGATAAAACCCGACGCACCAGTGACAAAAACAGGGGTCGTCGATGCCATATGAACCGCCTCAAGGAATAGGTTATCCGGGTACTATAGGGCAGGTGCCGAAACAAAACACCCATCATAGAAAAAGGGCGCCCGGTGGGGCGCCCTTTGCAATCAGTTTGACCGAAAGGTCACTCGATGATCTTGCTGACGACGCCGGCGCCGACGGTGCGGCCGCCTTCGCGGATGGCGAAGCGCAGGCCGTCCTCCATGGCGATCGGCGCGATCAGGTCGACGGCGAATTTCAGGTTGTCGCCGGGCATCACCATCTCGGTTCCTTCGGGAAGCTCCACCGTGCCAGTCACGTCCGTGGTGCGGAAGTAGAACTGCGGACGGTAGTTGGCAAAGAACGGCGTGTGCCGCCCGC
>NZ_JBHMEC010000025.1:0-9657 GCF_042430665.1 Roseovarius ramblicola
CCGATCAGCAGGTGCAAAGAGTAGCTTGATTTACGCCAGATCCTGTCCAAGAGACGGGGAGTAGCTCCCGCCTCAAACGCAAAGATCGCCCCGAGGGGCGCTAGAGCGTTGATATTGTTTATTATTTTTGGTTGCGGGAGGGCGATTTGGCTTGTGCCGAACAGTGGTTAGGCTGAACAAGGCAAACCCATAAGCTCGGACTCTATATGGGGCAGGTAATGGCACCTTGGAGTTCATCCGAAGTGGTGACAGTGTATCGGCGGCAGACACGTCCCTGCCTCGCACAAGAACACAAGAAAACGGAATATCCGTATGAGCACACCTGCGCTTTTCTCCCCTGCCCGCCTCGGCTCGCTCGAGTTGGAAAACCGTATCGTCATTGCGCCGATGTGCCAATATTCGGCACAGGATGGCTGCCTGACTGACTGGCACGTGATGCATTACGGGCAATTGGCCATGTCGGGTGCGGGACTGCTGATTTTCGAGGCGACTGCCGTAGCGCCCGAGGGGCGGATTTCATGGGCTGATGCCGGGCTTTACGATGACGCGACAGAGGCCGCAATAGACCGCGTCGTGCAGGCCGTGCGCCAGTGGGCACCACCCATGCCGTTGGCACTGCAACTGACCCATGCCGGTCGCAAGGCCAGCTGCTCGCAGCCCTGGAAAGGTGGCAAGCAACTGCCAGCAGATGATCCGCGCAGCTGGCAAACCGTCGCACCGTCGGCTCTGCCTTTTGCGTCAGACGACAGACCTCCGCTGGCGCTGGATGCCGAGGCACTGAAACGTCTCGTCGAGGATTTCGCCTCGACTGCTCGCCGCGCCGTGCGCCTGGGGTTCGATGCGATCGAGCTGCACGCCGCGCACGGCTATTTGATGCACCAGTTTCTATCGCCTCTGTCGAACGCGCGCACCGATCATTACGGTGGCAGCCTGGAAAATCGCATGCGACTGCCGCTCGAGGTGTTCGAAGCCGTGCGCGCCGCGTTTCCGGCTGATCGCCCCGTGACAGTGCGGGTATCGGGCACCGACTGGGTTGAAGGTGGCTGGGACATCGAGCAGACGATTGTCTTCGCGCGGGAGCTAGAGCGGCTCGGTTGCGCAGCCATTCATGTATCGAGCGGCGGGCTGGACCCGCACCAATCGATCCCGATTGGCCCGAACTATCAGGTGCCACTGGCCCGCGCAGTGCGCACCGAGGTGGATATGCCGGTGATCGCCGTGGGTCTTATCACCGAACCGCAGCAGGCCGAGGCGATCATTGGCACGGGCGACGCAGACATGGTCGCTCTGGCGAGGGGCATTCTGTATAATCCACGCTGGCCCTGGCATGCCGCTGCCGAACTTGGCGCTGGCGTCACGGCTCCGGCGCAATACTGGCGCAGCCAGCCCCACAACCTGAAATCGCTCTTTGAGTCTTGACGAGGACGTGGGCGGTTAGGGGGGAATCGAGTACGCCGTATTCTGGCGCCATTGCAGAAACGATCACCGAGCCAGTGACACCCATTTCGATTGCGTCGGCCTGCATCAGGTCGAACATGTCGCGCTCTCGGCCCATCTCGCCGCGAGAGTGCACGGTGATGTCGATGGCACCGTCGGAAGTTTCTGCCAGCGTCTCCGCCATACGTTGAGTGGCATCATCGATGACTGTGCCGGTCATTTCATGGTTCAGGTTTGCGGTCACGGATTGTGCCGTGGGGAGGGCGGGCATGAATTCCATGCTGTGATCCAGCCCCCGTTTCACCGGACACCTAAGCGGTTTCAGTCTTAGCCCTGATGAACTCGAGGGGCGAGCGCCGTTTCAGCCCTGAGTGTGGATGGTTCGCGTTCTAATCTTCGAACCAGCAATCGATCAATCTGAGCGAGATTTCCGCATTCGGCAGTAGTGTCACAGGAACGTAGTCGCGCATGTCCGATGCATGCCCTTTGGCCGCTGCCAGCAACGTCCGCATCGCAGCGCTTGGCCGCGACGCCGCGCTGAAGATGCCGTAAGTGAAATACTGGACCAAGACCTCCTCGAGCCAGCGGAATGCCATGTGCCAGAGCAGTGGAGCAACGGCTCCGTCTGCATCCTTGGACGCAAGTGGAAGCGTTCCCCAATCGCATGAATCTCTACACAATATTGCCAAGCCTCTGCGCAAGGCTTTGATATAGTGGGTTTTCGTCGATCGATACCGTTTGGCTGGAGACCCGCCGACGTAGTTTGTCGTCAGGAATGTTCTCTGGTATTGTCAGGTCGGTTTCGTATCCCTTCGTCTCCCTGGAATAAAGAATAATTAGGGCGCAGTTTGGGGTGGCTCGTGGATGGGGCACACTGCGGTTGGTCGGCTTCGTCTGCCGCCAACAAGAAAATTTGGAGAGACGATGGCGGAGCAGATGCGACGTAGCGACGAAACCGAGCCTCGGATCGGCTCATGGCTCGCTGGAATATTTCTACTATTTTCAGTCCCTTGGATCATTATTGGTGACCTGCTTGTGGCGAGTATTGGCGATGTGGCCGATCTCGAGCTGGTGCAAACCCTCAAGGGTCTGCTGTTCGTCTTCATCTGCGCGGCCCTGGCCAAATATTTCGGCGATCGCTTCCATGCCCAGCTCCTCGGATATTACCGTCGGGAAAGGCGTCTTCGGGAACACCTCGTTCGCGCAGAATACGTCGGCGAGATTGCCAGCTGGGAAAAGGACCTGCGTGATGGACGCACGTTCTGCAGCGAGAACTGCGACGTGCTGTTCGGCACGTCCATCGCTGCCACAGAAAGCTTTGAGGACGTGTTGCGTGCTCACATCCATCCCGATGACGGGGACCGTGTTGCGCAGTTGCGCGGTGACTGGTGGCGCGACGGCGGGACTCTGGAACTGGAATACCGTCTTGCAGACCCTCAAGGGCTGACCAAGTGGATTGAGGAGCGTGCCGAGTTTGTAGAAGGTGAAGATGGAAAAATCCGCTACGCCGTCGGCACGATCCGCGACATTTCGAAGCTGAAGGCGGCCAAGTCTGCAAGAGACGCGGCCGAGGCGCGGGCCGAGCGTCGCGAGGCGCTGGTGCGCATGGCTGCGGAAAAGGCTAGTTTCGGAGGCTGGCGCTATGAACTTGGTGATGAGCACGAGATATGGTCCGATGGAACGGCGCATATCCGCGGCCTTCCGCCCGATATCAAAATTTCGCCGGCAGAGGCTGTGGAGTACTACGCCGCTGGAGATAGTGACCGCATGCGACGTCTCTTCGACGCCTGCATCAAGAACGGCGAAGCCTTCGATGACATCTTCAAGATGAACACCGCCGATGGTCGCCAGATAACCGTCCGAACGCTTGGGGAGCCCCAATTCGACGAAACAGGCAAGATCGTCGCCGTGCAGGGCGCGATCCAGGATGTAACAGAACTCGTGTCCGCGCGAGAGGAGGCTGATCGCCGAAACGCTCAGTTGCAGAGTGTGCTCGCCTCGATCGGGGACGGGTTCGTTACACTGGATACAGCCGGAACCGTAACCTTCATCAACCGTCGTGGCAGCGAGCTGTTTGGCTTGAACCCGGGCAAGGTGCAAGGCAGGAACTTTTGGGATATTTTCCCTGCGGCCCGCGGCTCGCGTTTCGAACACAAGTGCCGGGAAGCAATCGAGACAGGAGAAAGCCGCTCATCCGTTGAGTATGTGTCGGCTATATCGCGGTGGTTGGATGTGAATGTCCATCCGACACCAGGTGGATTGGCGATCTATTTCCGCGACGACAGTGAAAAACAGCATGCACGTCAATGGCTCAAGTTGCTGGAATCTGCAGTGCAAAGCCTGGACGACATCCTGACCGTGGTAAAGGTCGGAACGGGTGAATGGGACGAGCAAGAAGTCATCTACGCGAATAACACCACGGAGAAGCAGCTCGGCTACAGTCCCGAAGAATTCATCGGCAAGTCACCTTGGTTCTTCGTTGATACAGTACGTTCCGGGCGGGCCGTGTCAGAACTGCAGCGTGCCATCAGCGCCGGCAAGTCAGCCACTGCTGAGGTGTTCGTGAACGCCAAGTCGGGTGGGGGAAGGTGGTTCGAAGCCCATACCAGCCCAATTCACGATCGAAAGGGTCAGATCACGCATCGGGTTGCAGTTCTTCGCGATGTCACTGACCGCAAGCGTTATGAAGAACGTATTCTCGAGAGCGAAGAGCGCTTCCGCCTCATTAGCCGCGCCAGTAGCGATGTGATCTGGGATTGGGATATTGCGAACGGATTTTTTTGGCTCAGCGACAACTACGAGGAGGTTTTCGGCTTCGATATCAGTAATGAACCGCAGACATTCGATGCCTCGGTTGCCCGCATTCACCCGGAAGATCAGGATAGGATACGTAACAGTCTTCTGGACGCCATTCAGAGCGAACTGTCCACCTGGAGTGCTGAATACAGGGTGAGAAACGCGCAAGGCGGCTACTCGATCGTTGAGGATCGCGCATTCATCATCCGCAATGCCGAAGGGAAGGCCCTGCGGATGGTGGCCGGCATGACAGATGTGACAGAGTTGCGCGAATTGGATGAGAAACTCCGCGCCTCGCAAAAGCTTGAAGCCCTCGGTCACCTGACGGGGGGCGTCGCGCACGATTTCAATAACCTGTTGACCATCATCCTTGGCAATTCCGAATTGCTGATTGATAGCGTGACCGATCCGGGCCAGGAAAGAATGGCCAATGCGATCCTCAATGCCGCCGAGAGAGGAGCCTACCTGACGGATGGCCTGCTGGCCTTCTCACGGCGCCAACCGCTGGAGCCGGTGCCGGTCGACGTCAACGAACTCATCCTGCGGTCGGAATCCCTGTTGAGACAGGGGGTCGAAGAGGGGATCACGTTACGTTTTGCCCTGGAGGCCGAGGACGCAGTCGTGCTCATTGATCCGGCACGGTTACAGAGCGCAATCCTGAACCTCGTGATCAACAGTCGCCATGCCATCGGGGAGCGCGGCACGATCACCGTGGAAACCTCGACCCGCATCTTTGATGACACGTCGGAGCTCGAGGCCGCAGACTTTGCAGCCGGGCGCTATCTCGCCATTTCTGTTACAGATGATGGGATCGGCATGACCAGGGATGTACAACAGCGGGCGTTCGACCCGTTCTTCACGACAAAGCCTGCAGGGAAGGGCACTGGCCTGGGTCTCAGCTCGACCTACGGGTTCGTGAAGCAGTCCGGGGGCGAGGCGAGGATTTACTCGGAGATCGGTGAAGGAACGACCGTAAACATCTACTTGCCGCTGGCGAAGGAAGAGACGGATGCCGTCGCTCCGCCCTCCCAGAAAGATGTTCCCCCGGGGCGCGGAGAGCACATTCTGGTCGTGGAGGATGATCCCTACCTGCGTCAACACGCCGAGGCCCAGATTCGGGCTCTTGGGTATCGCGTTTCGGTAGCCGAGAATGCCGATGAGGCTCTGGCTTTGCTGGAACAGGACCCGAGTGTCGATTTGCTGTTCACCGACGTGATCATGCCGGGCAGTATGCATGGCGCAGAGCTGGCCCGTACGGCGAGGGCCGCTTACCCGGACCTAAAGGTTCTCTTTACGTCTGGCTATACGAAGAATGTGACCCTGCACAAAGGCCGACTGGACGAGAATGTCGAGCTCCTGCCAAAACCCTATCGCCGCGAAGATCTGGCGCGGCGCCTTCGAGAGCAGCTGGATGCTTAGGTGGCAAAGGCGCTGCGGACGCGAGAGAGAAGCCCGGGGCCCGACCCGCGCGACCGCTTAAATGCGCCGCGCTCGGGCGAATTGTAGTTGCAGGGTCATAAGCTTGTATCAATTTCGGGAATCTTGAATATATTTCTGACTAGTGTCGCTGCGCTACTGAGCAGGAGTTGCTGGTGCTACAACCAAAAGTCCTGGTGCTGGATGATGAGGATGAAATCGCGTCAATGCTGGATCATGCATTGTCCCGAGACGGGTATGACGTAAGCACCGTCAGAACGATCTCCGAGTTTCGGGACAAGCAAGCTGGTGAGGCGTTCGATATCTATATCATCGACCTTGGGCTACCCGACGGCAACGGTATGTCCTTGATTCAAGGACTATCGCGAAACCCGGCTTGTGGTGTCATTATACTGAGTGGGCGCGCCGCGGATACCGATCGTATCGTTGGCCTTGAGATCGGCGCTGACGATTACATACAGAAACCGTTTGGGATGCGCGAACTGGCGGCGCGCGTGCGCGCGGTCTTGCGCCGAACGCAACAAAACAAGAAAGCTCAGGACCACAACGCCAATGCCTCCAGTAACGCGGCTAACACAGAAAGCGCCATTGAGTTCGATGGGTACAGACTTGACCTGGGGGCCCGGCTTCTGTTCGCGCCGGATGGCAATGAGATCGACCTGACCACTGCAGAGTTTAATTTGCTCGCTGCGTTACTGAACCGCCGCGGGCAGGTTCTTGACCGCGACCAGTTGATGAATGCCGTTAAGGGGCGTGACTGGGAGGTCTATGATCGCTCCGTCGATAGCCTTGTGAGCCGATTGAGACGCAAGGTGCCGGCTCCTGAAGGCCGACCCCACTACATCCGAACGGTTCACGGTATCGGATACGCATTTTCCGTTTCGTCCGGCAGCGCTGCCGGTGATCGTTGATGCCAGATGTTCGATCCACCGCGCTCATCATACTCGTCACAAAGGCCGTGGGATAAGTCTGACCGGAGTAAAGGGGAACGCGTGAAGCGAAGTTTTGCCTTTCCTTCGAGATTGCTGACAGCCTGTTCCAGACGAATTAGCATTGTGACATTAACGCTAGTATTCGGCATGGCGGTCCCCGGTCATGCGGAGACCTTGCGGGTGGGCATTTACGAAAACGCGCCGAAGATATTCCGCGATGCTCAAGGTGAGCCTGCAGGCTTCTGGCCTGAGCTCACCCTCGCCATCCTTCAGGACCTTGGTCACCAGGTCGTTTGGGTGGATTGCCAATGGGCTGAATGCCTTGAACTGCTTGAGCTCGATGAGATCGACATAATGCCCGATATGGCTCACTCAGCGGAGAGGGAAGCCCGATTCAAACTTGTCGATCATCCAGCCCTTTACGCGTGGTCGTCAATCCTGGTTGGCGACTCGGTGTCCGTGAATACGATCGAAGATCTGAATGGTCTGCGGATCGCGGTTGTCGAGGACAGCATTCAGGGGGAAGTCCTTCTGGATCGGCTTCGTACCGATTTTGACCAGGCGCGTGTGATCGAAGTCGGCTCCATGGACGAAACGGTGCGACGGCTGTCGTCCGACGAAGCCGATGCAGCGATAGTCAACAGCTTCTTCGCCAGACAGCCTCGGAGGAGGGAGGATATTCGTGTCGCTCCGATCCCGTTTGACGTCTCAACGTTGCACTTCGCATTGTCGCCCCAAAGTGCCGACCTTCTCTTGGAAGCGCTGAATCTGGCGATTTACGAGCAGCAAACAACCCCCGGCTCGGCTTTCAGGAAAGCCGAAAGGCGCTGGATCACTCAGCAGGCCCCGGCGCTTCCAGAGTGGTTCCATACAGCGGCTGCGGCTGTCATAGCGGTTCTGTTGCTATCCTTTGGAATGATCGTCGCCTTGCGTCGTGCGGTCAAAATCCGCACGGCGCGCCTGGAGGACTCGGTCACCTCCCTGAAGGCCGAAATCGCCCATCGAAAGAATGCCGAGGCGAAGGTTCTGGAAGCTCAGAGAATTGAGGCACTCGGACGACTCGTCGGCGGAGTCGCTCATGATTTCAACAACATGTTGGCTGTCATAATGGGCAATCTCGACATGCTGCGCGACGAGATCCGGAACGCGCGGGCTTTCCGCCTGCTCGAAGATGCGATCAGGGCGTCGGAACGCGGAGCGAGCCTGACGAAGCAGCTTCTCTCTTTCGGGCGCCGCGCCTCGCTCAAGCCTGAAGTCCTCGATATCAGCGCCACGATGCCGGACGTGCACCGGATGATCAGTCGTGTCCTGCCCGAGAGTATCCAGGTCGAGCATGATCAAGCCGAAGGAGCATTGAACACCTGCGTCGATCCGGCCCAGTTCGAATCTGCGCTCCTGAACCTCGCGCTCAACGCGCGCGATGCGATGCCGAAGGGCGGTCGTTTGACCATCGAAACCACTGCGAGAAGACTGGATAGTGACAGCGTCGATGTCCTTGAGGCCGATCTTGTACCAGGCAGATATGTCGTCGTGAGCGTCTCTGATACCGGCCACGGGATGCCCCCTGAGGTCCGTGATAAGGCTGTCGAGCCATTCTTTACGACGAAAGAGGTAGGCGCGGGCTCTGGCATGGGACTGGCCATGGTTCACGGCTTCATGAAGCAGTCGAATGGAGGCTTGCGTATCTTGAGCGAGCCGGGCGCAGGAACCACTGTCGAACTGTACTTCAAGCAAACTGACATCCAATCGTCGGCCCCCGGCGCACAGGAAACGGCACCGCAAACCACCCCATCCGGTCGGATCCTGATGGTTGAGGACGACGAGTACGTCCGTAACACTCTCTTAATGCAGCTGGAGAACATGGGTTACCACGTGACTGCGGTCGAAAACGGTCAGGCAGCTCTGGAGCGGCTGACTTCCGGCTTGGATTTCGATCTGCTTTTGACGGATGTTGTGATGCCAGGCCCTTTGCAGGGGCCCAGTCTCGCGGACCGCGTGCGGGAAAGATTTCCCGATCTTCCTGTCATTCTCATGTCCGGTTACGCAGAGCTGGAGGATGCGGAAGGAAGTGGTCCAAGGCGAGACTATCTTCTGCTCCCAAAGCCTGTACGTGCCAAAGACTTGAGAGAGGTGCTGGCATCCAAGCTGGCCGCGAAGGGCTGACTATCTCTTTTCCATCCTAGCAACTTTTGTGGTTGCCGCCCGTGATGCAAGAAGTTTTTGACGCTGTTTGCATGTGATCGCGTGCGAACTTTTGTCAGGCCTTCACGAGGCAGCATTTCCGAAAGCCGCGGGCCGGGATGGTGATCAGCGTTTGAGGTCCAAACCTGCCCCAGCCGAGCGTCCTGTTGGCCGATAGGAACTATGACTCTGACAAAATTCTAAAAATATGGAGGCTCAGGACGTGCTCACCCAAACCCCCATGGATAGTGCCCCTGGACGTGGTGTAGGAACTGGCTTCCACCTGCTTCTTCATAGCTGGTGTTGCTCGTTCACTGAGCGGCGATCATCGCCGCCGCTTCGGTATCGTTGCACATGGCGGTCAGCTTTTCCACCGGCATGTAGCGGCGGGAGACGGCCCACTCGTCATTCTGCTCGAGCATGAGCGCGCCGACGAGCCGGATCACGGCCTCGCGGTTCGGAAAGATCCCGACGACGTTGGTCCGTCGCTTGATCTCCTTGTTGACGCGCTCCAGCGGGTTGGTGCTGTGCAGCTTCGAGCGCAGGCTCTCGTCGAAGGCCATGTAGGCCAGCACGTCGTGCTCTGCCTCGTCCATGAGCTCGGCCACGTCACGGAACCGCTCGCGTAGGCTGTCTGCGGCCTCGCGCCAACGCACCCATCACCCCGCCACCGCCGCCGAAGCGGCGCGGCCGACCGCCGAAAACCAAAAACGGAGCTGCAGATCACTAAACCGGCTGATCACCGGGCCCGTGCAAGTGGGGAATTTTCAAACGGCGGTTTTGGGGAGATTACGTCCGGCGGTTACAGCCGTTGAACTTGTTGGTCGACAGCACTGGGATCAAGTTCCTCGGCGATGGCGAATGGCAGGCGCGC